>NZ_JBFAOO010000063.1:0-37604 GCF_040675265.1 Microbispora sp. NPDC049633 | reverse complement strand
CCGCCATCAGGTCCGGCCGGTGCGCCCGCGTCACGGCGCTGGCCAGCAGCACGGCGTCGCAGCCCAGCTCCATCGCCAGCGCGGCGTCGCTGGCCGTGCCGATGCCGGCGTCGAGGATCACCGGGACCGTGGCGGCCTCGACGATCAGCTCGATGCTGTGCGGGTTGCGGATGCCCAGCCCGGAGCCGATGGGGGCGCCGAGCGGCATCACCGCCGCGCACCCGGCGTCCTGGAGCCTGCGGGCCAGCGCCGGGTCGTCGCCGATGTATGGCAGCACGACGAAGCCGTCGGCGACCAGCCGCTCGGCGGCGTCGAAGGTCTCGATCGGGTCGGGCAGCAGGGTGCGCTCGTCGGCGATGACCTCCAGCTTGACCCAGTCGGTCCCCAGGGCCTCACGCGCCAGGCGGGCGGTCAGCACGGCCTCCCCGGCCGTGAAGCACCCCGCGGTGTTCGGCAGCACCTTGACGCCGCGGGCGCGCAGCACGTCCAGCACCGAACCGCGCGACGCCGGGTCGAGCCTGCGCATCGCGACGGTCGTCAGCTCGGTGCCGGACGCCTCCAGCGCCTGGTCGAGCACCTCCAGCGACGGCGCGCCGCCGGTGCCCATGATGAGGCGCGAGGTGAACTTCTCCCCGCCCAGCACGAAGACGTCGTCGGTCATGCTCATCCTCCCTGCACCGCCGTCAGCACCTCGACGCCGTCGCCGTCGGCAACCGGAGTGGAGTCCCAGGCGCTCCGGCTCACCACCTCGCCGTTCAGGGCCACCGCGACCCCGGACGTCAGGGACGTGAGGGCGCGTACGGCGTCGCCGACCGTGGCGCCGGCGGGCAACTCGGCCGCGCCTCCGTTGATCGTGACTTTCACTTGCTGAATCTCCCTGGATGGCAGGCCCCGGTGACCGGGGGTGGCTCGTCGCCGGTGAGGAGCGCCGCGACGGCGTCGGCGGTGATCGGGGACAGCAGCACGCCGTTGCGGCCGTGCCCGGTCGCCGCGAACACGCCGGGCGGTCCGGCGGGGCCGATGAGCGGCAGGTTGTCGGGCGTGCCCGGGCGGAAGCCGACCGTGGTCTCGGTCAGTTCGAGCTCGGTGATGCCGGGCACCAGCTCACGGGCGTCCCGCAGCAGCTCGTACACGCCGCCGGCGGTGACCCGCGCGTCGTACCCCAGTTCCTGCACCGTGGCGCCCAGCGTGATCTCTCCGTCGCCCCGGGGCACCAGATAGGCGGGGGAGCCGTGCACCAGCCCTCGCACGCACCGCGTGAGGAACCCCTGTGGCCCCCGCAGCCGGAGGATCTCGCCCTTGACCGGGCGCACCGGCAGGCCGGGCAGCAAGGACGCCGACCACGATCCGGCCGCCACGACGACCTGGCCCGCCGCGACGGCCTCGCCGGACGCCAGCCGTACGGACGGGCCGCCCGTCCCGGAGGCGTCGATCCCGGAGACCCGCTCGGCGACCAGCGTGCCGCCCGCCTTCTCGAACGCGGTGAGCAGGGCCCGCACGACCCTGCGCGGGTTGACCCAGGCGTCGTCGCGGGCCAGCAGCCCGCCGCGTACGGAGGGGGCGAGCATCGGCTCGTAGGAGCGGCACTCGCGCCCGGTGAGCCGCTCGACCCGCAGGCCGAGCGTCCGCTCGAAGGTCGCGAGGTCGTCCAGATAGGCCATGTCGTCCGCGCCGCGGGCGACCTCGAGCGTGCCATCGGTCCGGTAGTCCAGCTCGACGCCGCTCTCGTCCTCGAGTTCGGCCCGGAACCCCGGCCAGGCCGCCAGCGACGCGAGGCCGAGCCGCAGCAGCGGCTCCTCCGTGTAGGTCACCTCGCTGACCGGCGCGAGCATCCCGGCCGACGCGTGGGTGGCGCCGCCTCCGGGCACGGGGTCGGCCACCGCCACCGACAGGCCCCGGCGGACCGCGCGCCACGCCGCGGCCAGGCCCGCCACGCCGCCGCCGGCGATCACGACGTCGTATGTGGGGGGCACAGCGCGCTCCCTTCGCCGGCATTACCCGGATCAGGTCGGGGCGGTCGAGAGCCTCACGCTCTCCTCTCAGCCCGGTCCGCCGGGCTCCCGCGCGTCTTACGTGCACCAGCGTAGTACGCCGCCTGTCATGGCCGATCGCCGGAGGCCGCGCGCCGTCACACGGCCGGCGCCGTTCGAACAGGGAACTCCTTCACAACGTGGGCCCCCGTCGAAGTGCGCGCTACTTGCCCAACTCGTTATGAGGGGCCCGTTGGCCAGGGCCCCCGCTGACAATCTATGGTCAAGCTGTGGATCACGTCGTGGTGGTGGGTGCCGGCCTGGCCGGCGTGCGAAGCATCGAGGCGTTGAGGGCCCGTGGATTCACCGGGCGCATCACGCTCATCGGCGAGGAACACCATCGCCCCTATGACCGGCCGCCGCTGTCGAAGGCGGTGCTGCTCGGAGGCACCGATTCCACGGTGGTCGACTCCGACCTCGACGCCCTCAACGTACGGCTGTGCCTCGGCACGGCGGCCAAGGGCCTGCGTGACGGCGTGCTGGAGACGACCGAGGGCGAGCTGGAGTACGACGGCCTGGTCATCGCCACCGGCGCCGCCCCGATCCGCCTGCGCGGCGAGGGCCGCCAGCACGTGCTGCGCACCATCGAGGACGCGCTGGCGCTGCGCGAGCGGCTGGTCCCCGGCGCCCGCGTGGCGGTGATCGGGGCCGGCTGGATCGGCGCGGAGGTCGCCACCGCCGCGGCCAGGGCCGGGTGCGCGGTGACCGTCGTGGAGGCGGGGGAGAGCCCGCTCGCCGTGGCGCTCGGCCCCGCCGTGGGCAGCCACACCATCGGCTGGTACGCGCGGGCGGGCGTCGAGCTGCGTCTCGGCGCGATGGTCGGCACCGTGGACGCCGACGGCCTCACGCTCATGTCCGGCGCCCGGGTGCCGGCGGACGTGGTCGTCACCGGCGTCGGGGTGCGCCCCGCCGTCGACTGGCTGAAGGGCTCGGCCGTCCGGCTCGACGACGGGGTGGTGGTCGACGAGCACCTGCGCACGTCGCTGCCCAACGTGGTCGCGGTGGGCGACTGCGCCAACTGGTGGTCGCGCAGGTTCGCCACCCGCCTGCGGGTCGAGCACTGGGACACCGCGCTCCAGGCCCCCGACACGGCCGTCGCCACCCTCCTGGGCGAGGACGCGGTCTACGACCCCGTGCCGTACTTCTGGTCGGAGCAGTTCGGCCACATGGTGCAGTTCGCCGGGCACCGGGAGGCGGGCGACCGTGTGCTGCTGCGCGGCGACCCCCACAGGGACGCGAAGTGGGCGGTGTGCTGGCTGACGGCCGAGGACCGGCTCGCCGCGGTGCTCACCGTGGACCGGCCGCGCGACGTGGTGCAGGGCCGCAGGATCGTCGAGGGCGGCCAGCGGCTCGACCCGAGGCGGGTGGCCGATCCGGCCGTCCCGCTCCGCGACTGCATTATGACGTAATCGAGGTGTTTCCCGGCGGCCCGCCTGTGGTAATGGTGGATCCGTGACGCTTACTGTTGCGCAGATCGACCGAGAGACCGACCAGCTCGTCGGGGAGTGGCTCCCCCTCTCGGAGGCCGCCAAGAGGCTAGGGCTCAGCATGGGCCGCGCCAAGCAACTCCTCAAGGACAAGAAGCTCGCCGGCGTCCGCAGGGGCGGAGGTGAGCCGCAGATCCCCGCGGTGTTCATCGCCGGCGGCGACGTGCTCAAGGGCCTGCCCGGCACGCTGACGCTCCTGGCCGACGCGGGCTACGACGAGGTGGAGTCGATCCGGTGGTTGTTCACCCCGGACGACTCGCTGCCGGGGTCCCCGATCGACGCGATCGTGAAGGGCCGGCACACCGAGGTCAAGCGCAGGGCCCAGGCCCTGGGTTTCTGACCGTACGGCCGCATGGCATTGTGGTCGGGTGATTGACACCCGGCGACAGCGGCTCGCGCAGGCCAGGCTCTACCTCTGCACGGACGGCAGGAGGGACCGCGGCGACCTGGAGAAATTCCTCGACGCGGTCCTGTCCGCCGGAGTGGACATCGTCCAGCTCAGGGAGAAGGGCCTGGAGGCGCGCGAGGAGCTGGACCTGCTCGAGGTCTTCCGCGCGGCGTGCGACAGGCACGGCGCGCTGCTGGCGGTCAACGACCGGGCGGACGTCGCCTTCGCCGCCCGGCCCGACATCCTGCACCTCGGGCAGGACGACCTCCCGGTCCCGGTGGCCCGGGAGATCCTCGGCTCCGGCGTGCTCATCGGCAGGTCCACGCACTCGGCGGCGGAGGCGTCGGCCGCCGCCGTGGAGCCCGGGGTGGACTACTTCTGCTGCGGGCCGATCTGGCCCACGCCCACCAAACCCGGCCGCCCGGCGCCCGGCCCGGCGCTGCTGGAACACGCCGCGCGCCTGGGCGCCGACCGGCCGTGGTTCGGCATCGGCGGCATCGACCTGGGCAACCTCGACGAGGTGATGGCGCACGGCGTGCGCCGGGCCGTGGTCGTCCGGGCCGTCACCGAGGCCGACGATCCCGGCGCCGCCGCCGCCGCGCTCAAGGCCCGGCTGACCGCCGTCCCGCTCTGAGCCGCCCCTGAGCCGCCCCTGAGCCGCCGCTGAGCCGTCCGAGCGCCGCGTTCCGCCAGGTGCGGCGGGAGGTGGCGGTCCGGGGCCGCCACCGGTCCGGCCGCGCGTCCCCCTCAGGCGCGGCGGTCAGGTGCGGCGGGACGTGGCGGCGACGGCGAGGGCGGCCAGCGCCGTCCGGGCCTCCTCCTCGATCGGCGCGTGGTCGAGGGCGTGCAGCGCGTCGTCGAGATAGCGCTTGATCATGCCCTCGCACGCGGCCAGCGCGCCGGTCTCCTCGATCACCGCGCGCAGCCGCCCGACGCCCTCGGCGTCCAGCCCGGGGTCGCCGAGCAGAGACCGTACGACCGTCGCCTGCGCGGGGCCGGCCGAGGCGAGCGCGCGCGCGATCAGGACGGTCCGCTTGCCCTCGCGAAGGTCGTCTCCGGCGGGCTTGCCGGTCTCCGCCGGGTCGCCGAACACGCCGAGGATGTCGTCGCGCAGCTGGAAGGCGATGCCCACCTGCTGGCCGTACTGCACGCAGAGCCGGTCGATCCACGCGTGCCGGGCCCGGGCGGCGAGGACGAGGCCGAGCCGGAGCGGCTGCTCGACCGAGTACTTGCCGCTCTTGTAGAGGGCCACCCGCAGCGCGCTCTCGTAGGTGCTTTCGCCCTGCGCCTGTTCGAGCAGGTCGAGATACTGCCCGCACATCAGCTCGGTGAGCATGTGATCGTGCACCGGCTGGGCGGCGGCGAGCGCCTCGGGAGCCAGGCCGCAGGTGCGCCACATCTCCCCGGACCACACCAGCAGGAGATTCCCCAGCAGCACGGCGGAGCCCTCGCCGAACTGCCGCGCGGAGCCGTGCCAGCCCGCCTCGGTGTGCATCCGTTCGAACCGGCGGTGCGCGGACGGCATGCCCCGGCGCACGTCGCTCGCGTCCATCACGTCGTCGTGGACGAGCGCGCTCGCCTGCAGCAGCTCCAGCGAGGCGGCCGCGGAGTGCAGCCCCGGGTCGTCGCCGCCGCCCGCGGCCCGCCACCCCCAGTGGCAGAAGGCGGGGCGCAACCGTTTGCCGCCGGCCAGGAAGTCCTCCGCGGCGGTCAGCAGGGCGGCCAGATGAGGGTCACCGAAGTGTGGTCGCTGCCGGTCGAGGAACTCCCGGAGTGCGCGGTCCACCTCCGTACGGATGGAATCGAGCGAGACGGCGGAAGCGGTCATGCTCTGAGACTAACCGGGGTTGATCCGGACACACATCACCAGATCCCCCTTCAAGTGGGTTAACTCCCCCAGTAAGGGAAAACGTCCACATAGCAAGACTGCGACTATCCGGAAAACGGTCGCGCTGTAACCTCTCCTGTATGGCTCTCGGTCTGCCCTCGCGGCTTCCTGATCGCGTCCCGACGGTCCGCGAACTGCTGGCCGCGGGCGAGCGCTCGTTTTCGTTCGAGTTCTTCCCGCCGAAGACCGACGAGGGGGAGCGCCAGCTGTGGCGGGCCATCCGCGAGCTCGAGGCGCTGCGGCCGACGTTCGTCTCCGTGACCTACGGCGCCGGCGGCTCGACCCGCGACCGCACGGTCGACATCGTCGAGCGGCTGGCGCACGAGACGACGCTGACCCCCGTCGCCCACTTCACCGCGGTCGACCACTCGATCCGCGAGCTGCGCCACCTCGTCGGCCGGTTCGCCGACGCGGGCGTGCGCAACATCCTCGCCGTACGCGGCGACCCGCGCGGGGGCAACCCCCTGGACGAGTGGGTCAAGCACCCGGAGGGCGTGCTGTACGCCGAGGAGCTGGTGCGGCTGATCCGCCAGTCGGGCGACTTCTGCGTGGGGGTGGCCGCCTTCCCCTACAAGCACCCCAGGTCGGCGAGCATCGAGTCGGACACCAAGTATTTCGTGCAGAAGTGCCGGGCCGGCGCCGACTACGCGATCACCCAGATGTTCTTCCGGGCGGAGGACTACCTGCGGCTGCGCGACCGCGTGGCGGCCCACGGGTGCGACACCCCGATCATCCCCGGCATCATGCCCGTCACGCAGATGAGCACGATCGCCCGATCGGAGCAGCTGTCCGGCGCGCCGTTCCCGCCGGAGGTGGCCGAGCGGTTCGAGGCCGTCGCCGACGACCCGGCCGCGGTCCGGCGCCTCGGGATCGAGCACGCCATCGAGGTGTGCCAGAAGCTGCTCGACGAGGGCGCGCCCGGCATCCACTTCATCACCTTCAACCGGTCGAGCGCGACCCGCGAGGTGTTCCAGGCGCTGCACAGCGTGCCCGCCGCCGTCGCCGGCTGAGCCGGCCCGCTCAGCTCTCGCGAACCGCGCGCTCGGGCAGCGGCAGCCGCACCCCGGCGATGACGTACTCCTCGTACCCGCCGGGGAAGACGAACCTGGTCATCAGGTCGGCGAACCCCACGTCCCGGTAGAGATGCCGGGCCACCGTGGGGGCGTCGTGCGTCGAGAGCACGGCCGTGCGCTCGGGGCGGCCCTCGCACAGCGTGTGGATCAGGCGTCGGCCGAGGCCCCGGCCCTGGTACTCGGGGCGCACGTGGATCTCGGCGATCTCCAGGGCGTCGCCGAACCAGTCCTCCGCCACCACCGGCCCGGCCCGGTCCTGCAGCGCCCCGCGCACGACGTCGTGCCACCACTGCCCGCGGCCGCCGTGGAAGCCGTACGCGAAGCCGGCGACTCCGTCGGGCGCCTGCGCGTCCTCGGCGAGCACGCAGTCGAAGTCGGGATAGGTGGAGTGGTTACGCATGATCGCCATGCGCCCCGCGAGCTGGTCCGACGGCGGGCGCATGGCGACCGTGTAGATCTCCAGCACGGTGCCCAGCGCCGCCCTGAACCGGTCGGGCCCCACCCGTCGCAGTTGGATCACCCGTCGCACATTAGCAAAACGTCGCAGGGCCGGTCCGCCAGGCGTCACTCCACCTCGGCGGCCGTGCCCCCGGTGATGCGCAGCAACTCCTCGTAGGACGTGGGGAAGACCGAGTGGGGGTGCCCGGCGGCGGCCCACACCACGTCGTGCTTGCCCAGCCAGGTGTCCACCAGCGTCCGTACGGGCGCGGGGTGCCCCACCGGGGCGACGCCGCCGATGGGCTGCCCGGTGTGCTCGCGGACGAACTCCGGCGTGGCCCGCCGTACCTTCGCCGCGCCGACGAGCCGCGCGATCAGATCGGTGTTCACGCGATGGGCACCGCTGGTCAGCACCAGCAGCGGCGCGCCGTCCGCGTCGAAGATCAGGCTGTTGGCGATCGCGCCCACCTCGCAACCGAGCTGGGCCGCCGCAGTGGCGGCCGTCGGGGCGGCCTCGTCCAGCACGACGACCTCGCCCGTCACCTCGTGAGCCCGCAGGGCCTCTTGGACCCGGACGACATTCGGATGCAACTTTTCTGCCACGCGGTCACTCTAAACGGATTGCCAGGACATACGTCACCGATTATGGCCACGTGTGATCACGCGGCTCACAATCGGACCGTATGGTGGGTCCTTTGATCGAGAATCGGGCTTATGAGGGGTTGGTCATGATGAGGGGTCGACGGCGACTGGCCGCGGCCACGCTCGTCACGGTGGGAGCCGTGGCGTTCGCGGCGGCCGGCGTCACCGGCACGGCGCAGGCGCGCACCACCGCGCCCGCGGGAGCGGTGACCACGGGCACCGTGCTGTCGGCGGGCACCGTGCTGTCGGCGGGCACCGTGCTGTCGGCGGGCACCGTGCCGTCAGCGAGCACCGTGCCGTCAGCGCTTCCGGCGTTCCCGGCGCTTCCGGCGCGGGCCGCCGTGCCCGGGCGTGCCGCCTACCCGCCGTTCGCCGCGCCGGGCAAGACGCTCAGGCTCGGTGCCAAGGGCTCGGCCGTGAAGGCGCTGCAGTCCCGGCTCAGGGAGCTCGGGTACATGCCCGGCTCGGCCGACGGCCGTTACGGCGGGACCACGCTGACGGCGGTCTGGGCCTTCCAGAAGGTGCAGGGGATCAAGCCGACCAGCACGATCGCCGCCCGCACCTGGAGAGCGCTGGAGAATCCCCGCGCGCCCAGGGTCCTGGTGCCCCGGGGCAAGCCGGCCCGCGTCGAGGTGGACCTGACCAGACAGGTGATGGTTCTGTACCGGAACGACGCGCCGGTGATGATCAGTCACATCTCCAGCGGCAGCGGCGTCCCCTACACCGAGTACGCCACCTGGAACGGCAAGCGGCAGCGGTTCTCCGGCAGCGCCCGCACGCCTACCGGCGACTACAAGACCACCTGGCGGGTCAAGGGCTGGCACCGGTCCTACCTCGGGCAGCTCTACAACCCGATCTTCTTCAACGGCGGCATCGCGCTCCACGGCGCGCTGTCGGTGCCGCTCTACCCGGCGTCGCACGGCTGCGTGCGGCTGCCCATGAACGTGGCCGAGGTCCTGCCGGGCATGCTCGGCAAGGGCGTCCCGGTGCACGTCAGGGGTGCCTTCAGGCGCTAGTTCCACTTCCGGAGGGGCCCCGCGTGAGGTGATCGCGCGGGGCCCCTCCGTCGTCTCGTGCCCGCGTTTGCGCCACACTCCTCGAACACGTATTCGTTGACAGTCTTGACAGTGGACATGATCGAATCTATGTTCGATGGAGTGGGCGTGGGACTCGCGGCTCGCGCCCACCCCGTTGGATTCGTGCCTTCGTCGTCGGCGGAGACGGATGCGGCACGGCCCGCGGCGTGGGCCGGACGGGGAGAGGGGAAGCTCCTCGTCCGGCCGCCCACGGGAGCCTGAGAAAGCGTCGGGCGATCTCGAGCGGTTCACGGGATCTCCCGGCCGGCGAAATTGTCGGTGCGATCTGCGACTGTGAGGTCACCGGCGACCTTCGCCGGAGTGCCACGACTCAAGGAGGCGGGCATGACTGAGCAGAATGACGATCAGAAGAGCGGGCCCCGGCTCTCGCAGGCGGTTCTGGCACACCTCGCGGACGCCAGGGCATGCCTCGCGGACGCCACCGTCGGGCCCACCCCCGCGGACCGCTACGTGTCGGCCCACCTGGCGGCCCTCCGTGCGGCCGCCGGGATCCTCGCGGCGCGTCCGCGGCCGATGGACGGCCGCAGGCGGCGCCTGCGCAGCGCCTGGGAGCTGCTGCCGGAGGCCGAGCCCAAGCTCGCGGACTGGGCGGCCTACTTCGCGGTGAGCGCGACCAAGCGCGCGGCGGCCGAGGCCGGCATGGTCCGCGCCGTCACGCAGAACGACGCGGAAGAGATCATAGCGGAGGCGGACAGGTTCGTCGGCGAGGTCGAGTCGATCCTCGGTCTGCCCGGCCGCCCCACCCTGCCCATGGCCGGCTGACCTCCGTCTCCGGCCATGGTCCCGCTCGTCCCGTCCGGGCGAGCTGTGCGGGTGCGGGCGCGGGTGCTCAGACGGGGTCGCGCTCCAGCGGGCAGCTCATGCAACGCGGCCCGCCGCGTCCGCGTCCGAGCTCGCTGCCGCGGATCGTGATGACCTCGATGCCGTGCCTGCGCAGGTAATTGTTGGTCGTGGTGTTGCGTTCGTAGGCGACCACCACGCCCGGCTCCAGCGCCAGCACGTTGCAGCCGTCGTCCCACTGCTCGCGCTCGGCCGCGTGCACGTCCTGCGTCGGCGTGAGGACCTTGATGTCGTCCAGGCCGAGGGCCCGCGCGATCGCCTTGTGCATGTCCTCCGGCGGGTGGTCGGTGACCTTCAGCTCCTTGTCGGTGTCGCCCGGCTCCACCGTGTACGAGGGGAGCATGCCGAGCCCGGCGTACTTGGTGAACACGCCCACGTCGACGTTGGTCATCACGGTGTCGAGGTGCATGAACGCGCGGGTCTTGGGCAGGTCGAGCGCCACGATGCGGGTCGCCGACCCCGCGCGGAACAGGTTGGTCGCCAGCATCTCGACCGCCTGCGGCTGGGTGCGCTCGCTCACCCCGACGAGCACGACGCCGTCGCCGAGCACCAGGACGTCGCCGCCCTCGATGGTGGCCGGGGCCATGCGCACGCCCTCGTACCAGACGTTGAACCCGCCGTCGTCCGGGTTGCCGTAACCCGCGGCGAACAGCGGATGCCAGCGGTAGACGGCCTCGTAGTTGACGGTCTCCCGCCTGCGCGCCTTCTTGCGCATCGCGTTGATCGACACCCCGTCGTACACCCAGCAGGAGGTGTCGCGGGCGAACAGGTGGTTGGGCAGCGGCGGGAGGACGAAGTCGTCCATCGCGAGCGTGTGGAAGGTGATGGAGCCCGGGTCGCAGCCCAGCTCCATGATCTCGCGCTTGGTGATCCCGCCGGTCAGCAGCGGTGCGAGCCTGTCGGCGTCGAGGGAGTCGAGCGTGTTGCGGATCGCGTCGGCGGCCAGCGGGCCGAACCAGTGCTCGTCGACGCTGCCGTCGAGGATGTGCTTGCGCGCGTCGGGGATCTCGATCACCTCGCGCAGGAGGTCACCGAGGTGGTGCACCGTGACGCCGCGTCCGGCGAGCACCCCGCACCACTCCCGGTGCTCCTCCAGCGCGCGGTGCACCCAGAGCACGTCGTCGAACAGCAGGCCGTCCTTGTTGCCCGGGGTGAGCCGCTTGAGCGCGAGTTCGGGAATGTCGACCAGGACGCGGCGAAGCCTGCCCACCTCGGAGCCCACGTAAAACGTCATGTCCTGCCTATCCCCGCGTGACAGGAATCACTCGTACCGACGGCTCCCCGAAGCGAAAGACGCCGCCCGTGACTACGCCGAGCGGGCGGGCACGGGGAGCCGCGTACGGGCCAAGACGGCAGGTCAGAAGGACTCGACGGCGCGGCGGGCCTCCGCGTCGAGCACGCCCCAGTGGATGAACTCCTCGGTCAGCTCGACCGGCGACTTGTCGTAGATGACCGCGAGCGAGCGCAGGTCCTCCTGCCGGATGGACAGCACCTTGCCGTTGTAGTCGCCACGCTGGCTCTGGATCGTCGCGGCGTAACGCGCCAGCGGGCCGGCCTTGTCCTTCGGCAGCTGCGACAGGCGCTCCAGGTCGATGACCAGCTTGGGCGCGGGCGCGAGCGGGCTGGGGGCGGCTCCGCCGGGAAGAAGCTCCGACACCGGCACTCCGTAGAAATCCGCGAGCTCGGCGAGCTTCTGCACGGTCACCGCGCGGTCGCCCCGCTCATAGGAGCCCACGACGACGGCCTTCCACCGTCCGCGGGACTTCTCTTCCACACCGTGCAGGGACAGCCCCTGCTGGGTCCGAATGGCGCGCAGGCGCGCGCCCAGCGACTTGGCGTAGTCAGACGGCATCGTGTGGCCCCCGGCTTTCTATGTCTCTTCTCACTTGATTGTGCGTCCTTGTCCTAAGCGTTCCGAACACCGGGGCTGGTGGCCGAGTCCGGCACCTTCGGTGACCGCTGCGTCGGGTTTTACCCAGGAAGGTCGCGTGTTGTGGTTACGGACAGTGACGGTAAAGCCGACACTCCCAAAGGTCAAGCTGATTGGAAAAAAGAGCGTCAAACAGTGCTCTCCCCGAAATCCCCGACACCCGGCGCGATGCGGCTTCCGCTCCCCGGTACGTCACCGGCGCGTCTCCCGTCGCGTCCTCACCACGCCGCCGGCGAGCGGACCCGGGGGGCATCACCCCTGGCGGGAGGGGGGTTCGCAGACGGCCCTGATACTCTAAGCAGACCGAACACCCTTTAAGACCCGTCCCGTGAGGCGGGAAAGGCGGTGACTTTTTCATGTCTGATGCCCGAAATCCGGCCCGCGCCGTCCTGGAGGGGCCCGACATCCACCGGGCGCTCACCCGGATCGCGCACGAGATCCTCGAACGGACCAGGGGCGCGGAGAGCGTCGTCCTGATCGGCATCCCCACTCGCGGCGCCACCCTCGCGCAGCGCATCGCCGAGCGCATCGCGCAGTTCGAAGGGATCAAGGTCCCCGTCGGCGCCATCGACGTCACGATGTACCGCGACGACCTGCGCCTGCGGCCCGCGCGCCCGCTCGGCCGCACCGAACTGCCCCCGGACGGCGTGGACGGCAGGACCGTCGTCCTGGTGGACGACGTCCTCTACTCCGGCCGCACCGTGCGCGCCGCGCTCGACGCGCTCAACGACGTGGGCAGGCCCAGGGCCGTCCAGCTCGCCACGCTCGTCGACCGCGGCCACCGGGAGCTGCCGATCCGCGCCGACTACGTCGGCAAGAACCTGCCGACTTCCAAGAGCGAGAAGGTCAAGGTCTTCCTGGAGGAGACGGACGGGCGCGACGCGGTCGTGCTCATCAAGGAGGACGACCGATGAATCGGCACCTGATCTCGACCGGCGACCTCACCCGCGACGACGCCCTCCTCATCCTCGACACGGCCGAGGAACTGGCCCAGGTCTCGCAGCGGTCCATCAAGAAGCTGCCGACGCTGCGCGGCCGCACGGTGGTGAACCTCTTCTTCGAGGACTCCACCCGGACCCGCATCTCGTTCGAGGCCGCGGCCAAGCGCCTGTCGGCCGATGTGATCAATTTCTCGGCCAAGGGGTCGAGCGTGTCCAAGGGCGAGTCGCTGAAGGACACCGCGCTCACCCTGGAGGCCATGGGCGCCGACGCCGTGGTGATCCGGCACAGCGCCTCCGGCGCGCCGCACCGCCTGGCCAACTGGGTGCGCGGCAGCGTGGTCAACGCCGGCGACGGCACCCACGAGCACCCCACCCAGGCGCTGCTCGACGCCTTCAGCATCCGCCGCCGGCTGGGCCAGCTCGAGGGCCTGAAGGTCGCCATCGTGGGCGACGTGCTGCACAGCCGGGTCGCCCGGTCCAACGTGCTGCTGCTGCACACGCTCGGCGCGGAGGTGACGCTGGTCGCGCCGCCGACCCTGCTGCCGGTCGCGGTAGGGACGTGGCCCTGCCAGGTCTCCTACGACCTCGACGCCGTGCTGCCCAAGTCGGACGTCGTGATGATGCTGCGGGTCCAGCTCGAACGGATGAACGCGGCCTACTTCCCCTCGGCGCGGGAGTACAGCCGCCGCTACGGCCTCGACCGCGACCGCTTCGCCCGGCTGCACGACGACGCCGTCGTCATGCACCCCGGCCCGATGAACCGCGGCATGGAGATCTCCGCGGAGGTCGCCGACTCGCCGCGCTCGACGATCGTCGAGCAGGTCACCAACGGCGTGACCGTCCGGATGGCCGTTCTCTACCTGCTGCTCGGCGGATCCGAGCCCGCGATCGGAGGCGCCGAATGAGCACCCACGACCTTCACGAGGGGACGGCTGTGAGCACCATCCTCATCAGGGGCGCCCGGATCTTGGGCGGCGCCCCGGGCGACATCCTGCTGCGCGACGGCGTCGTGGCGGAGACCGGCGACCTCGCGGGCGCGAGGGCCGACCAGACGGTCGACGCCGACGGGCTCGTCGCCCTGCCCGGCCTGGTGGACCTGCACACCCACCTGCGCGAGCCCGGCCGGGAGGACGCCGAGACGGTCGAGACCGGCACCCAGGCCGCGGCGCGCGGCGGATACACCGCCGTCCACGCGATGGCCAACACCTCCCCGGTGGCCGACACCGCCGGCGTGGTGGAGCAGGTCTGGCGGCTCGGCCAGGAGCACGGCCACTGCGACGTGCAGCCCGTGGGCGCGGTGACCTCCGGCCTCGAGGGCCGCCAGCTCGCCGAACTCGGCGCGATGGCCGACTCCGCGGCCCGCGTCCGGGTCTTCTCCGACGACGGCAAGTGCGTGTCCGACGCCGTGCTGATGCGCCGGGCGCTGGAGTACGTCAAGGCGTTCGACGGCGTCGTCGCCCAGCACGCCCAGGAGCCGAGGCTGACCGAGGGCGCCCAGCTCAACGAGGGCGAGGTGTCGGCCAGGCTCGGCCTGACCGGCTGGCCGGCGGTCGCCGAGGAGGCGATCATCGCGCGTGACTGCCTGCTCGCCGCGCACGTCGGCTCCCGGCTGCACGTCTGCCACGTCTCCACCGCGGGCTCCGTCGAGATCATCCGCTGGGCCAAGTCGAAGGGCTGGGACGTGACCGCCGAGGTCACCCCGCACCACCTGCTGCTGACCGACTCCTGCGCGGAGAGCTCGCCGCTCGGCTCGTACAACCCGATCTACAAGGTGAACCCGCCGCTGCGCACGGCCGAGGACGTGCGGGCGCTGCGCGAGGCGCTGGCCGACGGCACGATCGACTGCGTGGCCACCGACCACGCGCCCCACCCGGTCGAGGACAAGGAGACCGAGTGGGCCGCGGCGGCCATGGGCATGATCGGCCTGGAGACCGCCCTGTCCGTGGTCCAGGAGGCCATGGTCGACACCGGCCTGCTCGACTGGGCCGGCGTCGCCGACCGCATGTCGGCGCGGCCCGCGAGGATCGGCCGCCTGACCGGGCACGGCCGCCCGATCGAGCCCGGCGCCCCCGCCAACATCACCCTGTACGACCCGTCGGCCCGGCAGCCCGTGGACCCCGCCGCGATGGTGTCGAAGAGCCGCAACACCCCCTACGAGGGGCTGACCCTGCCCGGCCGCGTCGTCGCGACGTTCCTGCGCGGCCGCCCCACCGTTCTCGAAGGGAAGCTCGTATGACAGCCCTGCTCGTGCTAGAGGACGGACGCGTCTTCGAGGGAACGCCGTACGGCGCCGTGGGCGAGACGTTCGGCGAGATGGTCTTCAACACCGGCATGACCGGCTACCAGGAGACGCTCACCGACCCCTCCTACCACCGGCAGATCGTGGCGATGACCGCCCCGCACATCGGCAACACCGGTGTCAACGACGAGGACCCCGAGTCCCGCAGGGTCTGGGTCGCCGGCTACGTCGTGCGGGAGCCGTCGCGGATCCCGTCGAACTGGCGCTCCCGCAGGACCCTCGACGACTACCTGCGCGACCAGGGCGTCGTCGGCATCGCGATGCCCGGCACCCGGGCCCTCACCCGCCACCTGCGCGAGCGCGGCGCGATGCGCGCGGGCATCTTCAGCGAGGGCGGCGAGGTCGCCGAGCTCGTCGAGCGGGTGCGGCGCGCGCCCGGCATGGAGGGCGCCGACCTGGCCCGCGAAGTCAGCACGCCCGAGCCGTACGTCGTGCCGGCCGTGGGGCGCAAGCGCTTCACCGTCGCCGCGGTCGACCTCGGCATCAAGGCCATGACCCCGCAGCGGATGTCCGAGCGGGGCTGCGAGGTGCACGTGCTGCCCGCGACCGCCAAGGCGGCCGACATCCTCGCCCTCGACCCCGACGGCGTGTTCTTCTCCAACGGCCCCGGCGACCCCGCCGCCGCCGGCTACGCGGTCGAGACCCTGCGCGAGGTGCTGGGCGAGAGCGTGCCGTTCTTCGGCATCTGCTTCGGCAACCAGATCCTCGGCCGGGCGCTCGGCCTCGGCACCTACAAGCTGCGGTACGGCCACCGCGGGGTGAACCAGCCGGTGCAGGACCGCAGGACCGGCAAGGTCGAGATCTCCGCGCACAACCACGGCTTCGCCGTGCGGGCGCCGCTGGACGGGCCCTTCGAGACGCCGTACGGCGCGGCGGAGGTGAGCCACGTCAACCTCAACGACGACTGCGTGGAGGGGCTGCGCCTGCTGGACCGCCCGGCGTTCAGCGTGCAGTACCACCCCGAGGCGGCCGCGGGACCGCACGACGCCGCGTACCTGTTCGACGAGTTCTGCCAGCTGATGGACGACAAGAAGGGGGCCAAGGGTGCCTAAGCGTACGGACATCAGGTCCGTCATGGTGATCGGCTCCGGCCCGATCGTCATCGGACAGGCGTGCGAGTTCGACTACTCCGGCACCCAGGCCTGCCGCGTCCTGCGGAGCGAGGGGTTCCGGGTCATCCTGGTCAACAGCAACCCCGCGACGATCATGACGGACCCGGAGTTCGCCGACGCCACCTACGTCGAGCCGATCACGCCGGACATCGTCGAGAAGATCATCGCCAAGGAGCGGCCCGACGCGCTGCTGCCCACGCTGGGCGGCCAGACCGCGCTCAACACGGCCGTGGCGCTGCACGAGGCGGGCGTGCTCGGCAAGTACGGCGTCGAGCTGATCGGCGCCGACATCGACGCCATCCAGGCGGGGGAGAACCGCGAGCGGTTCAAGGAGATCGTCGCGAAGGTGGCCGCCGAGCACGGCCTCAACGCCGAGTCGGCGCGCAGCGCGATCTGCCACACGATGGACGAGTGCCTGCGCGCGGCCGGCGAGCTCGGCTACCCCGTCGTCGTCCGCCCGAGCTTCACCATGGGCGGCGCGGGCTCCGGCTTCGCCCACGACGAGCAGGAGCTGCGCCGCATCGCGGGCGCCGGCCTCGACGCGTCCCCGACCACCGAGGTGCTCCTGGAGGAGTCGATCCTCGGCTGGAAGGAGTACGAGCTGGAGGTCATGCGGGACCGCAACGACAATGTGGTCATCGTGTGCTCCATCGAGAACATCGACCCGATGGGCGTGCACACCGGCGACAGCGTGACCGTGGCGCCCGCGCTGACCCTGACCGACCGCGAGTACCAGAACATGCGCGACGTCGCGATCGCGGTCATCCGCGAGGTCGGCGTCGACACCGGCGGCTGCAACATCCAGTTCGCGGTCGACCCGGAGACCGGCCGGATGATCGTCATCGAGATGAACCCGCGCGTGTCGCGGTCGTCGGCGCTGGCGTCCAAGGCCACCGGCTTCCCGATCGCCAAGATCGCCGCCAAGCTCGCGATCGGGTACACGCTCGACGAGGTCCCCAACGACATCACCAAGGAGACCCCGGCGTCGTTCGAGCCGTCGCTCGACTACATCGTGGTCAAGGTGCCCAGGTTCGCGTTCGAGAAGTTCGCCGGCGCCGACGAGACGCTGACCACGCACATGAAGTCGGTCGGCGAGGCGATGGCGATCGGGCGGTCCTTCCCGGAGGCGCTGCAGAAGGCGCTGCGGTCGCTGGAGAAGAAGGGGTCGTCGTTCAGCTGGGCCGGTGAGCCCGGCGACCTGGACGAGCTCCTGGAGGCCTGCCGCAGGCCGCACGACGGACGGCTGCGCACGATGCAGCAGGCCATCAGGGCGGGCGCCACCCCCGAGCAGGTCCACGAGGTCACGAAGGTGGACCCGTGGTTCGTCGACCAGCTCTTCGCGATCGACGAGGTCGCCCGGTCGATCACCGCGCTCGACCGGCCCACGCTGGAGCTGGCCAAGCGGCACGGGTTCAGCGACGCGCAGATCGCCGAGATCCTGGGCGTGCCGGAGGCCGAGGTGCGGGCCACGCGCCACGAGCTCGGCCTGCGGCCCGTCTACAACACCGTGGACACCTGCGCCGCCGAGTTCGCCGCGCGCACGCCGTACCTCTACTCCACGTACGACGAGGAGACCGAGGTGCCGGTGGGGGACCGGCCCAAGGTGATCATCCTGGGCAGCGGGCCCAACCGCATCGGCCAGGGCATCGAGTTCGACTACGCCTGCGTGCACGCGTCGTTCGAGCTGGCCAAGGCCGGCTACGAGACCGTGATGGTCAACTGCAACCCCGAGACCGTCTCGACCGACTACGACACCTCCGGCCGGCTCTACTTCGAGCCGCTCACGCTGGAGGACGTCCTGGAGGTCGTGCACGCCGAGCAGGAGACCGGGCCGGTGGCCGGCGTCATCGTGCAGCTCGGCGGCCAGACGCCGCTCGGGCTCGCCCAGGCGCTCAAGGACGCCGGGGTGCCCATCGTGGGCACCTCGCCCGAGTCGATCCACCTCGCCGAGGACCGGGGCGCGTTCGGCCGGGTCCTCGCCGAGGCCGGGCTGCCCGCGCCCAAGCACGGCACCGCGACGACCGTGGACGAGGCGAAGGCCGTCGCCGAGGAGATCGGCTACCCGGTGCTCGTCCGGCCGTCGTACGTGCTCGGCGGGGCCGGCATGGCCATCGTGTACGACGAGGACACCCTCGGGGCGTACATGGCCAAGGCGGCCTCCGAGCACCCGGTGCTGATCGACCGGTTCCTCGACGACGCCATCGAGATCGACGTGGACGCGCTGTTCGACGGCGAGGAGCTCTACCTCGGCGGCGTCATGGAGCACATCGAGGAGGCCGGCATCCACTCCGGCGACTCGGCCTGCGCCCTGCCGCCGATCACGCTGGGCGGCTTCGACATCAAGCGGATCCGCGCGGCCACCGAGGGCATCGCCCGCGGCGTGGGCGTGCGCGGCCTGCTGAACGTCCAGTACGCGATGGCCTCCAACGTGCTGTACGTCCTGGAGGCCAACCCCAGGGCCAGCCGTACGGTGCCGTTCGTGTCCAAGGCCACGGCGGTGCCGCTGGCCAAGGCGGCGGCGCGGCTGATGATGGGCGCGACGATCGCCGAGCTGCGCGCCGAGGGCATGCTGCCGGCCGGCTACGACGGCGGCACGCTGCCGCTGGACGCGCCGGTCGCGGTCAAGGAGGCGGTGCTGCCGTTCAACCGGTTCCGCGGCGTGGACACCGTGCTCGGGCCGGAGATGCGCTCGACCGGCGAGGTCATGGGCATCGACGAGTTCTTCGGCACGGCCTTCGCCAAGTCGCAGTCGGCGGCCTACGGCGCGCTGCCCACCAAGGGCCGGGCGTTCGTCTCGGTCGCCAACAAGGACAAGCGGGCCATGATCTTCCCCGTGAAGGCGCTGGCGGACCTCGGCTTCGAGATCCTGGCCACGGAGGGCACCGCCGAGGTGCTGCGCCGCAACGGCGTCCATGCCAAGATCGTGCGCAAGCACAGCGACGGCGCCGGTCCCGAGGGCGAGCCGACGATCGTGCGGCGCATCCTCGACGGGGAGGTGGACCTCATCGTGAACACGCCGTTCGGCAGCCCCGGCCAGTCCGGGCCGCGCCTGGACGGGTACGAGATCCGCACCGCCGCCGTCAACCGCGGCATCGCCTGCGTCACGACCGTCCAGGGCCTGGCCGCGGCCGTCCAGGGCATCCAGCACATCGTCAGGGGCGACATCGACGTGCGTTCCCTGCAGGAACACGCCAGGAGGCTGCGAGACTAGCCCGGAGCCGCGCGAGCGGAGCGAGCCCAGAGGAGCGGGGAGTGGCCGGTAGTCCGGTTCAGGTCACGGGCACGGTGCTGACGACGCGCCGGGTGGACGCCTACCATGCGCTCACCGTCGTCGCGCCGGGCATCGCCGACCGGTTCCGGCCCGGCCACTTCGTCACGGTGGCCGTCGGAGGCCGCGACTCCTCGATGCTCACCCGGCGGGCCTTCGCCGTCCACGACGTGAAGCCGGACTACGGTGGCACGGTGGAGCTCGTCTTCGGCGTGCGCGGCGCGGGTACGGCCTGGCTCGCCGACCGGAAAGCGCGCGACACGCTCGACCTGGTCGGACCGCTCGGCCGGCCCTTCCCCCTGCCGCGCGACCCCTGCACCTGCGTGCTGGTCGGCGACGAGCACGGCTCGGCGTCGCTGTTCGCGCTGGGCGACGCGCTGCAGCAGCGGGGCTGCCGCGTCGACTTCGTGCTGGGCGCGTCGTCGGCCGACCGGGTCTTCGGGGCGTTGCGGGCGCGCCGGATGGGCGAGACGACCACGCTGACGACCGAGGACGGCTCGCTCGGCATGCGCGGCACGGTGACCGACGTGCTGCCCGGGGTGATCGCCGACGCGCGGGCCGACGCGGTCTACGCGTGCGGGCCCATGCCGACGCTGCGCGGCGTCACGGCGGTCGCCACCCAGTTCGGCATCCCCGTGCAGGTGGCCGTGGAGGAGTCCATGGCGTGCGGCATCGGCGTCTGCATGACGTGCGTCGTGCCCGTCATCGGCGACGACGGCGTGACCCGCATGGTCCGCGCCTGCACCGAGGGGCCGGTGTTCCGGGGCGAGCGGGTGCGGTTCGACGACGTCGGGACGATCCCGTTCGACGCGCTCGGCGCGCCCGGCGGGCGGCATGCCTGAGGCGGGACGGGGGGACCCGCGGTGACGGCAGACCTGCGGACCTACCTGGCGCACGTGGAGTTGCCCAACCCGGTCCTGACCGCCTCCGGCTGCGGCGGGACCGGCCGCGAGCTGGCCCACTTCTCCGACGTCCACCGGCTGGGCGCGTTCGTCACCCGGTCGATCACCATGGCCCCCCGCGCGGGCCGGCCGACGCCGCGGATGGCCGAGACCCCCTCGGGGCTGCTGAACGCCGTGGGCCTGCAGGGCCCGGGCGTCGAGGCGTTCCTGGAGCGCGAGCTGCCCTGGCTGGCCGAGCGCGGGGCCCGCACGGTGGTGTCGATCGGGGGCGGCACCGTGACCGAGTACACCGCGCTGGCGCGGCGCCTGGCCGGGGCCGAGGGCATCACCGCCGTCGAGATCAACCTGTCGTGCCCGAACGTCGAGGACCGCGGCAGGGTGTTCGCCCGCGACGGGTCGGCCGCGGCGGAGGTCGTGGCCTCGGTGCGCGCGGCCACGCCGTACGAGGTGCCGGTCATCGCCAAGCTGTCCCCGGACGTGGCGGACATCGTCGCGGTCGCGAGGGCGTGCGTGGACGGCGGCGCCGACGCCCTCGCGATGATCAACAACCCGGTCGGGATGAGCATCGACGTGGACACGATGCGTCCCGCGCTCGCGGCCGGCACCGGAGGCCTGTCCGGCCCCGCCGTACGGCCCCTGGCCGTGCGCTGCGTCTGGCAGGTCCACGCGGCGCTGCCCGGGGTGCCCATCGTGGGCATGGGCGGCGTCACGACCGGCAGGGACGCCCTTGAGCTCGTCCTGGCGGGCGCCTGCGCCGTCGCGGTGGGCACGGCCCTGTTCCACGACCCCTACGCCTGCCCGCGCGTCCTGAGGGAGCTCGAGGAGCTTCTGCAGGCGCGCGGGTTCGACCGGCTCGCCGACGCGGTGGGCCTGGCCCACCGGCCGGCGGGCGCACAACCACGATCGCGATCAGATCTCGAGGAGAGTTCGCTTTGACCACGCCCGCTCCCATCGCCGTAGCCCTGGACGCGCCCGACCTGGAGACCGCTGCCCGCTGGGCCGGCCTGGTCACCCCGCACGTCTCCACGGTGAAGGTCGGCCTGGAGCTCTACCTGCGGTACGGGCCCGACGTGATCGCCTCGGTGCGCGGCGCCAGCGGCGTGCGGGTCTTCCTGGACCTCAAGCTGCACGACATCCCGAACACGGTCGGCGCCGCCGCCAGGGCGGTCGCGCGGCTCAAGCCGACGTACCTCACCGTGCACGCCGCAGGAGGGCCGGCGATGGTCAGGGCGGCCGTCGAGGCGGCCCCCGGCACCCAGATCGCGGCCGTGACGCTCCTGACGTCGCTTTCCGAGGCCGATCTCGCCGAAATCGGCATCCAGGGACCCCCGGAGGACCTCGTGCGCCGTATGGCCGTCGTGGCCGTCGGGGCGGGCGCCCAGGCCCTCGTCTGCTCCCCCCGGGAGGTCGCCGCCGTACGCGCGGAGGTAGGCCCGGACGTGACGCTCATCACCCCGGGCGTGCGGCTCGCCGGCGCCGACACCCAGGACCAGGCGCGGGTGGCCACCCCGGAGGAGGCGATCGCCCAGGGGGCCGACCTCCTCGTGATCGGACGGCCCATCACGGGGGCCCCCGACCCCGGCGCGGCGGCCGCCGGGATCGCCGCCGCGCTGCGCCGCGTGAGCCCCTGAGGGAGCGCCGCCGCGCTGCGCCGCGTGAGCCTCTGAGGGGCTCGCCCGGCGCGTGCCAGGCCGGAGCCGCGAAGCCGCCCGGAGGCGACCGCGCCCGGCCGTTCCCGGCCCGTTCCCGGCCCGTTCCCGGCCCATGAACGTCTCATGCGCCCGTCACCAAGCGTCATCCGGTTCCGGGCCTGCTGAGGCGGTTTTGATCTACGAAGAGTAACTTTTCGAATACCAAAAGTAGTAAAATCAATTTTGTCGTCGCAGAACCCGCTCTTGACGTTGCCGTTACGGCCAAGACCAGCTAGTTTCCCCCATCGTCCGAGTACATCGACAAGAAATTCGAGGTGACCCGGCGTGGCTCTTCCTCCCCTGACCCCCGAGCAGCGCGCCGCAGCTCTTGAGAAGGCTGCCAAGGCACGCAAGGAGCGTGCCGAGGTCAAGAACCGACTCAAGCACGGCGCGGTTTCTCTGGCTGAGGTGCTGAAGGATGGGCAGACCGATGACGTCATCGGCAAGATGAAGGTCTCGGCTCTGCTGGAGTCGCTCCCTGGCGTCGGCAAGGTCCGCGCCAAGCAGCTCATGGAGCGCCTTGGTATCGCCGAATCCCGCCGCGTGCGGGGTCTCGGCGCCAACCAGCGCGCCTCCCTGGAGCGCGAGTTCGGCGGCGCCGAGAACTGATCTCGGCGGCGTACGAGCGAGTTTCACGGGGGTACGGAGTGACCGACACGTCCCGGTCCGCTGGAGATCGGGCCCACGAGGCAGTCGTGACCAGCGAGTTCCGGACACGCGACGGTGACTCCTTGCCTCGCCCGCGCCTGACGGTCCTTTCCGGTCCGTCGGGTGTGGGGAAGTCCACGGTCGTCGCCGAGCTCCGGCGGTCCCACCCCGAGGTGTGGCTGTCGGTCTCGGTGACAACCAGGAAGCCCCGTCCGGGGGAGCGGCACGGCGTGGAGTACTTCTTCGCCGACGACGACGAGTTCGACGGGCTCGTCGCCTCCGGCGAGCTCCTGGAGTGGGCCGAGTTCGCCGGCAACCGGTACGGCACGCCCAGGCGGCCGGTGCTGGAGAAGCTGGCGGCAGGCGTCCCCACGCTGCTGGAGATCGACCTGCAGGGCGCCAGGCAGGTGCGCACGACGATGCCCGAGGCACTGCTCGTGTTCCTGGCCCCGCCGAGCTGGGAGGAGCTGGAGCGGCGGCTGCGCGGCCGCGGCACCGAGCCTCCCGACGTGATCGCCCGCCGTCTGGACGCGGGCCGGATCGAACTGGCGGCGGAGAAGGAGTTCGACCTCACGATCGTCAACACGTCCGTCAAGGACGTGTGCCACCGGCTGATAGCCTTGATGGGAAACTCACCTAGCTAGGGGAATCACTGACGTGGCAAGCAGCTCCGCCTACGCGGAAGGCATCACCAACCCGTCGATCGACTCGCTCCTCGACATCGTCGACAGCAAGTACAGCCTCGTGATCATGGGTGCGAAGCGGGCGCGCCAGATCAACGCCTACTACTCTCAGCTCGGCGAGGGCCTGCTGGAGTACGTGGGACCCCTCGTGGAGACCCACGCCCAGGAGAAGCCGCTGTCCATCGCCCTGCGCGAGGTCTCCGAGGGTCTGCTCACCTCCGAGCCCATCGAGGGCTGAGCACCGCCTCGAGCCGATGACCTCTGTCGTGCTTGGCGTGAGCGCCGGCATCGCGGTCTACAAGTCCTGCGAGCTGCTCCGCCTTTTCACCGAGTCGGGACACGACGTGCGTGTCGTGCCGACGCGGGACGCTCTGCGGTTCGTCGGCGAGCCGACCTGGGCGGCGCTGTCCGGCAATCCGGTGACCACCGAGGTGTGGGAGTCGGTGCACGAGGTGCCGCACGTGCGCATCGGGCAGTCGGCCGATCTGGTCGTCGTGGCCCCGGCGACGGCGGACGTGCTGGCCAGGGCCGCGCACGGCATGGCCAACGACCTGCTCACCAACACCCTGCTCACGGCGCGCTGCCCGGTGGTGTTCGCGCCGGCGATGCACACCGAGATGTGGGAGCACCCGGCGACGCGGGCGAACGTGGCGACGCTGCGCGAGCGCGGCGCGATCGTGATCGAGCCGGCCGTCGGCAGGCTCACCGGCGCCGACACCGGTCCGGGGCGGCTGCCCGACCCCGCCGAGATCTTCGAGGTGTGCCGCCGTGTGCTGGCGGGCGGGCGCGAGGACCTGGCCGGGCGGCACGTCGTCGTCTCGGCCGGCGGCACCCGCGAGGCGATCGACCCCGTGCGCTTCATCGGCAACCGGTCTTCCGGTCTGCAGGGGTACGCCCTCGCCCGTACGGCCGTCGCCCGGGGCGCGGAGGTGACGCTCGTGGCGGCCAACGTGACGCTGCCCGATCCCGCGGGCGCCAAGGTCGTACGGGTGGAGTCGGCGCGGCAACTGCGCGACGCGGTCCTGGCGGCGGCCGAGCACGCCGACGCGGTCGTGATGGCCGCCGCGGTCGCGGACTTCCGGCCCGTACGGCAGAGCGACACCAAGATCAAGAAGTCGTCCGCCGAGCCCGATCCAATCCATCTGGTGAAAAATCCGGACATCCTGGCCGAGCTGGGTGAGATCCGCCGGGCCAGGCGGGAGGCGTACGCCGGGGGAGACGGGCCGTACGACGCGACGGCGGGCCGCGGGCGCGCAGCCGGAGACGGCGCGGGCGCCCCGGGGGAGGCCACGCCCGGCGGGCCTCGTCCCCGGGTGATCGTGGGTTTCGCGGCGGAGACCGACGACGTCCTGGCCAACGGCCGGGCCAAGCTGCGGCGCAAGGGCTGCGACCTGCTCGTGGTGAACCAGGTCGGGGAGAACCTGGCGTTCGGCACGCCCGACAACGCGGCCGTCGTCCTCACGGCGGAGGGCGGCTCGGTGGACATTCCGAGGGGTCCCAAAGAGGATCTCGCCGACGTAGTGTGGGACATGGTGGCGCAGCGTCTCGCCTGACCTTCGCGTGGTGCCGGCGCGGGCGCCCGCCCCGCCCCCCGCAGGTCGTGCATCGAGGGAGCGATCGTCATGCCGGTGTCCGCCACGATCAGGGAGCGCTGCCGGGCGATGCTCGGGCCCGGCGAGGACATCCGCTACGTGTTCCCCGCGGTGGCCCTGCCGCCCCCCGCCACGATCGGGTTCCTCGTCGTGGTGACGGACCGCTCGATCACTCTGCTGTCCACCAAGATGTTCAGCAGGGACGAGCCCTCCGGGGTGTGGGCCCGTTACCCCCGCCGCACCCGCCTCGGGCCGCTCGAATTCGGGTCGGGCCCCCGGATCGAGATCGGCGGTATGACCCTGGAGGTCGACGACGAGTACGCGGCCGTGGTCGCGGCGGCGGACGCGGAGGCGTTCTCGCCCGGCGACCTGCCCAGAGATCCCTTACCCGACCTGTGACTCGCCGTCCGGGGGAGCGGCAGGCCTTATCGCGGACTGCTGACTCTGTGACCGGAACCCGGACGGCTTCGCCGCTCCGCAGCGCCTAGGGCTAGACTCGCGTGAGCATCGAGTGGCCGCGGTGGGGCTCGGCTCTACCGCCGGTCACTCATGGACGTCAGCAGCCGCTGCATGAGGAGCCCTGAGTTGTCCCGTCGCCTGTTCACCTCCGAGTCGGTCACCGAGGGCCACCCGGACAAGATCGCCGACCAGATCAGTGACGCGATTCTCGACGCCATGCTCAAGGACGACCCCAAGAGCCGGGTCGCCGTCGAGACGCTGATCACTACTGGCCAGGTCCACGTCGCCGGCGAGGTGACGACGGAGACCTACGTCGACATCCCCGCCCTGATCCGCGAGAAGATCCTCGAGATCGGGTACGACGCCTCCCACAAGGGCTTCGACGGCGCCTCCTGTGGCGTGTCGGTGTCCATCGGCGCGCAGTCGCCGGACATCGCGCAGGGCGTGGACGACGCCTACGAGCACCGTGAGGGCGAGGGCGCCGACGACTTCGACCGCCAGGGCGCGGGCGACCAGGGCCTGATGTTCGGCTACGCCTGCCGCGAGACCCCCGAGCTGATGCCGCTGCCGATCACGCTCGCGCACCGGATGGCCCGGCGGCTGTCGGAGGTCCGCAAGAACGGCACGGTTCCCTACCTGCGCCCGGACGGCAAGACCCAGGTCACGATCGAGTACGACGGCGACCGGCCGGTCCGCCTGGACACCGTGGTCGTCTCCACCCAGCACGCCCCGGAGATCGACCTGCGGGAGATGCTGACCCCGGACATCCGCGAGCACGTGGTCGAGCCCATCCTGGCCGACCTGGACATCGAGACCGAGGGCTACCGCCTGCTGGTCAACCCGACCGGCCGTTTCGAGATCGGCGGCCCGATGGGCGACGCCGGGCTCACCGGCCGGAAGATCATCATCGACACCTACGGCGGCATGGCCCGCCACGGCGGCGGCGCGTTCTCCGGCAAGGACCCGTCCAAGGTCGACCGCTCGGCCGCCTACGCCATGCGCTGGGTCGCCAAGAACGTCGTCGCGGCCGGTCTGGCCGACCGCTGCGAGGTCCAGGTCGCCTACGCCATCGGCAAGGCCCAGCCGGTGGGCCTGTTCGTCGAGACGTTCGGCACCGAGAAGGCGCCGGTCAACGTGATCCAGGACGCGGTGCTCCAGGTGTTCGACCTGCGTCCGGCCGCGATCATCCGCGACCTCGACCTGCTGCGCCCGATCTACTCCGAGACCGCCGCCTACGGCCACTTCGGCCGTGAGGGCTTCTCCTGGGAGTCCACCGACCGGGCCGACGCCCTGCGTACGGCCGCCGGTCTGTGACCCGCTCCTGACGACCTCGGCGACACCGTCGCCCCCGGCGGCGCCCGCCCTTACGGCGGGCGCCGCTCTCGTGTGCGCGCCGCCGGTCCGGGCCGTCCACAGGCGGCGGGCGTACGTGCGATTGCGGCGCGCCGGTTCTGGTAGGACGTAGGAGTGACCGAGCCGACCCGCGTTCCGCACCCGCAGGAGGCGCTCCTCCCGGCGCCCCCCGCCGCCCCCGAGCAGCAGCGGGGAAGCGCAGAGCGGCAGCGGGGAAGCGCAGAGCGGCAGCGGGGGAGCACAGAGCGGCAGCGGGGGAGCACAGAGCGGCAGCGGGCGAGCGCGGGAGGGGCGCGGCCGGGCGCGGCCAAGGGCGCGCGGGAGGCGGCGCCCGAGCTGCCCGTCGCCCGGGTCGTGGTGGACACGCCGCTGCCGCACCTCGACCGGCCCTTCGACTACCTCGTCCCCTCCACGATGGACGCCGAGGCGGTGCCCGGCTGCCGGGTGCGCGTCCGCTTCGCCGGTCAGCTCGCCGACGGCTATCTCCTCGAGCGGCTGGCCGAGAGCGAGCACACGGGCAGGTTGTCCTTCCTGGAACGGGTGATCTCCCCGGAGCCCGTCCTCACCTCCGACATCGCCCGGCTGGCCCGCGCCGTGGCCGACCGGTACGGGGGGACCATGCCCGACATCCTGCGGCTGGCCGTTCCGCCGCGTCACGCCCGGGTCGAGTCCGAGGCCAAGGCTCCCGCCCGCCGGGCGGCGTCCGCCGCCGGAGAGGTCCCGGCTCCCGCAGGGCAGGGCGTACGCGTGACGGTGGACGCCGGCGGCACACGCTCGGCCGAAGGCGGGGAGACCGCGGGTCAGGAGCCGGTTCAGGGAGGCTCGGAGCACGCGCGCCCGACCCACGGGGACACGATCCAGGCGGACACGGCGCGCGCGGACACCGCGGACCCGGACCCGGCGCGCGCACACGAGGGCATGGTGCGCGAGGGTGCGGTGCGCGAGGGTGCGGTGCGCGAGGGTGCGGTGCGCGAGGGTGCGGCGGGGGAGGACACGCCGGGCGAGACGGCGGGACGGCGGGCGGCGCGGGCGCACGGCGACGCCTGGAGCGCCTACCCGGCGGGCGCGTCCTTCCTGGAGGCGCTGGCCGAGGGCAGGGCGCCGCGCGCCGTGTGGACGGCACTGCCCGGCACGGACGCCGGCGGACCGTCGTGGCCGCACGCCATCGCGGCCGCCGCGCGGGCGACCCTGGACGGCGGCCGGGGCGTCGTCGTGGCGGTGCCCGACGGCAAGGACGTGGCGCTGGTGACGGCGGCCCTGGGCGAGACGCCGCACGTGGCGATCACGGCGGACCTCGGGCCCGCGGAGCGTTACCGGCGCTGGCTCAAGGCGTTGCGCGGCGAGGTCGGGATCGTGGTGGGAAACCGGCCCGCGGCGTACGCGCCGGTGGCCCGGCTGGGGCTGGCGGTCGTCTGGGACGACGGCGACGACCTGCACGCCGAGCGCCACGCGCCCTATCCGCACACCCGGGAGGTGCTCGGCCTGCGCGCTCACCAGGCCGGGGCGGGCCTGCTGGTCGGCGGCTACGCGCGTACGGCCGAGGCCACGGCGCTCGTCGAGGCGGGCTGGGCCGCCCCGCTCGTCCCGGACCGGGCGGCCGTCAGGGCCCGGGCGCCCAGGGTGCGTCCGGCGGGCGACGACGCGGAGCTGGCCCGCGACCAGGCGGCCAGGGCCGCCCGCCTGCCCAGCGTCGCCTGGCGGGCGCTGCGGGAGGGACTGGAGCACGGGCCGGTGCTCGTCCAGGTGCCGCGCAGGGGTTACCTGCCCGCGCTGGCGTGCCGGCACTGCCGCGCCCCGGCGCGCTGCTCCGGGCTGCCGCCGGCGCGCCCGGCCCAGGCGCCGGACGCCGCTCCGGGAGGCGCGGCGGCGCGCGGCGGCGACGCGCGGGGCCGTGACGGAACGGGACCCGGCCGCGGACCAGGCGTCCACCCCGCCGGTGTCCGCGAGGTCCGCGCCGATGTCCACCGCGCGGGGGGCGGCGGGACGGGCCCGGCGGGCGGCAGGGCGAGGATGCTCGCCGAGCCGGTGCTCGTGGAGTCCCCGTCCACGGGACCGGTCTGCTCGGGCCCGCTCGCGCTGCGCGGCGGGCACGCCGTGCCGTACTGCCGCTGGTGCGGCCGGATCGCGGGCGACTGGCGCTGCCCGTCCTGTGGCGGGACCGGCGTAAGGGCCGTCATCGTCGGCGCGCGGCGCACGGCCGAGGAGCTGGGCCGGGCCTTTCCGTCGGTCGCCGTCCGCACCAGCGGGCGCGACGGCGTGCTCGCGACGGTGAGCGGCGCCCCGGCGCTGGTCGTGGCGACGCCCGGGGCCGAGCCCGTGCCGGACGGCGGCTACGCGGCCGCGGTGCTGCTCGACGGATGGGCGCTGCTGGGCCGCCCCGACCTGCGGGCGGCCGAGGAGGCGCTGCGCCGCTGGACCAACGCCGCCGCCCTGTTGCGGCCGGCGGGGGAGCTGGTGGTCCTGGCCGACGCCGCGGTGCCCGCCGTACAGGCCCTGCTGCGCTGGGACCCCGTCACCTTCTCCGAACGCGAGCTGGACGAGCGGGCCGAGCTGGGCTTTCCCCCGGCCGTGCGGATGGCGACGCTGACGGGGCCGGCGGCGGCGATCAGGGAGACGCTCGCGGACGCCGTGCTGCCGCCGGGAGCGCAGATCCTGGGGCCGGTGCCGGTGGAGGGCGGGCCGGAGCGGGCCATGGTCCGGGTGCCGCGTCACCTCGGGTCCGCACTGGCCCGCGCGCTCAAAGGCGCCTCCGGTGTGCGCTCCGCGCGCAAGGCGCCGGACGTGGTACGTGTGAACATAGATCCTCTCGATCTCATCTGACCGATTCGCCTCGCACAAAGCGAGCCGTTAGCGTGCCTGTGTGTCGATCGAATGGGTGAACCGGGCCATCGACGGCCTCCGCGCCTGGGGGCGCGGGCGGAACGTCGAGGTCGACGTCGACGAGGTGCGTCTGCTGTGCGACTACGCCAGCGACTACCTGGAGGTGAACGAACTGGGTGATTTCCGGCCGGGCACCTTCGAGGAGCTCCTGCTGGAGATCTACCCGCGCAAGGTGATCGCGCCGCCGGAGAGCGCGCCGGAGACGGTGGCCGCGGCGCGGACGCTGGTCGAGTTCCTGCTGGACACGGGCGAGATCGGCAGCAAGACGGCGGTCCGGATGCGGGAGACCATCGACCGCATCGAGCCGGAGATGCCGCGAGCGCTCGCCGACACGTCCAAGTTCGGCATGGCCAAGAGCCTGTTCAGCGCCATCGGGCCCGACTCGTTGGAGCTCGACGCGGCCCAGGGCGCTGCCGCGGAGGGCGCGGCGGACGGCGGCGAGTGCGACTGCCCCGGCTGCGCGCCCCTGCCGCCCGTACGGCTCGCGCCGCGCGAGGAGGTGGCGCGCGCCGTGCGCGAGGTGCCGCTGCTGCGCGACGCCCACCGGGTGGTGACGTGGCTGGTGGAGGGCGGCCGGACCGTGACGACGCGCCGGTCCCTGCGGGTCAGGGACGCGCGCGCGTGCACGGCCGAGCTCGGCGTCGAGCGTCCCGAGCCGGCCTGGCGCCTCGCGCTCGACCTGGGCCTCGCCCGGCTCGACGGCACGGCCGTCGCGACCGGGGAGGTGTTCCGCGAGCTGAGTTCCCGCGGGGAGGAGGAGCTGCTCGGCCTGTGGCGGGGAACGCTGGAGTTCCTCGTCGAAAGGTGCGGGCCGTTCACCGGGGAGGCGGTGGTGGACGAGGGGATGTCCCAGATCCACGACCTGCTCTACCGGCTGCAGTCGCCCGTCCCGGTGGACGCGCTCGCCGACTACCTGCGCGAGGTCGCCGCCGGGCGGCCGGTGGGCAGGCTCGACGAGGCGCTGACCGCTCTGGCGTACGCGGGAACGGTCCAGCCCACCGAGGACGGCCTGTCACTGACCCCGCACGCGCTGTGGGGCCTGCGCGAGCTGTACGCCGGCATGGGCCTGGACGCGCCGCTCGCGCCGGCCCCGGCCGAGGGGGACGCGAGCGGGCTGATCGCCGGCCTCATCGGCGACGGCACGGCGGACGAGGCGGCCGAGCGGGACATCGCCGAGTGGCTGTCGCGGCGGACCGCCGAGCAGGCGGCGGCGGAGCTGCTGGCCGCCGTGGCCGGAGCTCCCGCGGAGGTGCGCGGGGTCGCGGTGACAATCGTGGACCGGCTGGGCGTGGAGGCGGCGGCGGTCGTTCGGTCCTACCTGGACGACGCCGAGCTCCGCCCGCACGCCATCCACTGGCTGTCCTCGCGCGGCCTCGACGCGCCCGCGCTCACCCCCGAGGAGGTCCTGTGGGTGAGCGTCGACATGCTGGCGCTGGCGCTGCCCGCCGCCGAGGCCGACCCGGAGGGCTTCGCGGAGAACATCGCGGCCTCGGGGCCGCCCGCGCACCTGATCGAGGACATGTGGCGGGTGGACCATCCCGACGTGGTCGAGGTTCTCGAACTGCTCGGCAGCACGCTGGCGGACCAGGCGGCGGCCAAGGCCGCCCGGAAAGCGGCTTTCAAGGCTCGTTCGCGGGGCATCAGGTGACTGCTGTGCAGTAAGTTGCTGGAATGGCCGACAGCGACGTGCTCACCTTCCCGCCGGTCGACATCGTGCCCGACGAGCAGCTCGTCCACGCGGTGCGGGAGGTCCCGCTCGTGCGGGACGCCCGCCGCCTCGCCGAGTGGGTCAGGGGCCGCTGCGACGCCTCCGCGCGGGGCGTCTGCGAGGTGACCGAGCAGGGGATGCCGCACCCGGCCGAGGCCGAGGCGGCGGTCGCCGAGCTGGGCCTGGAGGCCGCCAGGCTGCGCCTGCTGTGGGTGGTCGCGGTCAACGGCCGTCTGGTGGAGGTCACCCGGCAGGGCGCCAGCCCCGGGCTCGGCGTGCCCGACCCGATGGAGTTCTGGGACGGCGTGGTCATGGACGTGCTCGACCGGACCGAGGAGGGCCTGACCGGGTCGGCCGTCATCGACGAGCATCTGACCGAGATCCTCGCGACGATCTACTCGGTGCGTGAGGGGATGCCGCTCGCGGCCCTGGCCGGCGGCATCCTGCAGGCCCACGAGGTGGGCTGCGAGGCGCGGCCGGCGGATCTGCGGCGGCTGCGGATGACGCTGCCGGGGGAACTGGCGGCGGCCATGGCGCTGCTGGAGTACTGCGGGCTGATCGAGCTGACCGGCGAGCTGGTCCGGCTCACCCAGCCGGGCGTGTGGGCCGTGCGCCGCGACCTGCTCAGGGAGGGCCACGACGCGCCGTCTCTCGGGGAGGTGGCCGCGCTCGCCGAGCTGGGGGCCGCCGACCTCATCGACGCCATGCTGACCGGCCGCGCCTCGGCCAGCGCCGCCACGCTCTGGCTGGAGCGCCGGGTGCCGGAGGACGCGGCGCGCGAGCTCATCAAGATCGCCGCGTCCGGCAACGCCGCCCAGCGCGGCACCGCGGGGACCGTGCTGGAGGAGCTGGGCCCGGAGGCCGAGCAGGCCGTACGGGAGGCCCTGGACGAGCCGATGATGTGGCGTTACGCCGCGGCGTGGCTGGGCGTGCGCGACCTGGACGCGCCGGCTCTCGGCGAGGGCGACGGCGCCTGGGTGGCGGTGGACACCCTCGCCGCCCTGCTCTACATCGGCGCCCCGGTCGACTCGGTGGCCCACTTCGACCTCCTCGGGGAGGACCTGCTCACGCTGGTGCCCGAGATGGGCCGGGCCGACCACCCCGACGCCCTGGCCGTGCTGGAGATGCTCGGCAGGCACCACCCCGATCCGCTGATCGCGAAGACCGCCAGGAAGACGGCGATGAAGGTGCGCTCACGCCCGTAGACTGGGGTGATCCTCCTCGTGTACGTGACGTGAACGGAGCCAACCCTTGGCCATTCAGCCGATCCGCCTGTTCGGCGACCCGGTGCTGCGCACTCCGGCCGAGCCGGTGGTCGACTTCGACAAGGAACTGCGCAAGCTCGTCAAGGACCTGACCGACACGATGATGGACGCGCCGGGCGCCGGCCTGGCCGCGCCGCAGATCGGCGTCGGCCTTCGTGTGTTCACCTACTACGTGGACGAGCAGCTCGGGCACCTCATCAACCCCGATCTCGACCTCGGCGGCGAGATCGACGAGGAGGGCGAGGAGGGCTGCCTGTCCTTCCCCGGCCTGTCCTTCCCGACGCCCCGCGCGATCAGGGCGGTGGCCAAGGGCTTCAACATGTACGGCGAGCCGGTGACGCTCGAGGGCACCGACCTCATGGCGCGCTGCTTCCAGCACGAGACCGACCATCTCGACGGCGTGCTGTTCATCGACCGGCTGGACTCCAAGCAGCGCAAGCTCGCCATGAAGGCGATCCGCGAGGCCGAGTGGAGCGGCCTGTCGGCGCCGGTGGTGAAGATCTCGCCGCACGCCACGCAGGGAAGGGCGCTGTAGTGCGCCTGGTCTTCGCCGGCACTCCCGACACCGCGCTTCCGTCGCTGCGCGCCCTGCTGGACTCGCCCCGTCACGAGGTGGCGGCCGTGGTGACCCGGCCGGACGCGCAGTCCGGCCGGGGGCGCAAGGTCCACCCCAGCCCCGTGGCCCAGCTCGCGGAGGAGTCGGGGATCGAGGTGCTCAAACCGGCCAAGGCCGGCGACCCGGAGTTCCTCGGCCGGTTGAGGGAGATCGGCCCCGACTGCTGCCCGGTCGTCGCGTACGGCGCCCTGCTGCCGCAGGCGGCGCTCGACATCCCCCCGCAGGGGTGGATCAACCTGCATTTCTCGGTGCTTCCGGCCTGGCGCGGCGCGGCGCCCGTGCAGCACGCCGTGCTGCACGGGGACGACGTCACCGGCGCCTCGACCTTCCGCATCGTCAAGGAGCTGGACGCGGGGCCGGTCTTCGGCGTGCTCACCGAGCCGATCCGCGCCGACGACACCAGCGGGGCGTTGCTGGCCCGGCTCGCGGAGGCCGGTGCGGGCCTGCTGCTGGCCACACTCGACGGCGTCGAGGACGGCACGCTGGAGGCGCGCCCGCAGCCCGCCGACGGCGTCAGCCTGGCCCCCAAGATCACGGTCGAGGCCGCCAGGATCGACTGGGCCGCGCCCGCCATGCGGGTGGACCGGCTGGTGCGGGCCTGCACGCCGAATCCCGGCGCGTGGGCCGAGTTCCGCGGCCAGCGGGTCAAGATCGGCCCGATACGGCTCGCGCCCGACGCGGGCAAGCTCGCCCCGGGGGAGATCTCGGCCACGCGGAAGAGCGTCCTCGTCGGGACCGGCACCCACCCCGTCGAGCTCGGCGAGGTGCAGCCGCAGGGCAAGCGGCAGATGACGGCGGCCGAGTGGGGCCGCGGCGTCCGGTTCGCGGACGGTGAGACCCTGGTCTGAAGGGCCGTCCAGCGGGGCCCGGCGCCGCGCCGGAAGGAGGCGGGCGATGGCAGGCACGCCGGGGCGGCGGGCAGCGGGAAGAAGGCCGCCGAGCCCGAGACGGCGGATCAGTTACGGCGGATCAGTGACGGCGGGCCAGTGGTGGCGGAGCCGAAGGCGGCGCATCGGCAAGTGACAGGGTCGAAGGTGGCAGGGTCGAAGGTGGCAGGGTCGAAGGTGACACCGTGAAGCAGGGCAAAGGTCAGGGCGGCGGCGCGCGGCGCGGTCAAGGCGGCGGCCAGGGAGGCGGCCAGGGTGGCGGCACTGGGCAGGTCCGTCCCGGGCACGGCGGCAGGGCGGGTCACGGCGGGCCGTCCGCGCACGCGGCGAAGGCCGGGCAGAGGCAGGGCCGCGGACGCCCGCCCCGCGACGAGGCGCGCAACGCCGCCTACGACCTGATGCGGGCCGTCGACGAGCGCGACGCGTACGCCAACCTGCTCATGCCGACGCTGCTGCGGCAGCGGCGGATCACCGGCCGCGACGCGGCCCTCGCCACCGAACTCGCCTACGGCACGCTGCGCGGCCTCGGGACCTACGACGAGGTCATCGCCGCCTGCAGCGACCGGCCGCCGGAGGAGGTGGACCCGCCGCTGCTCGACGCGGTGCGGCTCGGCGTCCACCAGCTCCTGCGTACGCGGATCCCGCCGCACGCGGCGGTCAGCGCCACCATCGACCTCGTACGGCTGCGCGTGGGGGCCGGGCCCTCCCGCTACGCCAACGCCGTGCTGCGCAAGGTGGCGGGCCGCACGCTGGAGCAGTGGCTGGAGATCGTCGCGCCGCCGCGCGCGCAGGATCCGGTCGGCAACCTGTCGGTCGCCTACAGCCACCCGCGCTGGATCGTCTCCGCCCTGCGGGACGCGGTCGGCGGGGACGTGGACGAGACGGCCGCGCTGCTCGAGGCCGACAACGAGCGGCCCCGGGTGGCGCTGGTGGCGCGGCCGGGGCGGGCCACGGTGGAGGAGCTGGTCGCGGCCGGGGCCGAGCGGGCCGCCTACTCGCCGTACGCCGTGTATCTGCCGGAGGGCGACCCGGGCGCCATCCCGGCGGTGGGGGAGGCGCGCGCCGCGGTGCAGGACGAGGCCAGCCAGCTCGTCGCGCTCGCGCTGACCCGCGTGCCGCTCGACCGCGACGCGACGTGGCTGGACATGTGCGCGGGGCCCGGCGGGAAGGCGGGGCTGCTCGACGCGGTGGCGATGCGGCAGGGCGCCCGGCTGCTCGGCGCCGACGTGCAGTATCACCGCGCCCGGCTGGTGTGGGGCACCACCCGCGAGGCGAAGGTGATCACTGCCGACGGCACCCGGCCCGCCTGGCGGCCCGGCGCGTTCGACCGGGTGATGCTCGACGCGCCCTGCACCGGGCTCGGCGCCCTGCGCAGGCGGCCGGAGGCACGGTGGCGCCGCGACCCCCGCAGCGTCCCCGAGCTCACCGCACTGCAGCGGCGGCTGCTGGACTCGGCGCTCGAGGCCGTCCGGCCGGGCGGCGTGGTGGCGTACGTGACCTGCTCGCCGCACCTGGCCGAGACCCGGGCGGTGGTGGAGGACGTGCGCGACCGGGCCGAGGTGCTTGACGCGCGCGCGTTCCTGCCGGAGGTGCCCGGCCTCGGCGACGGGCCGTACGCGCAGTTCTGGCCGCATCGGCACGGCACCGACGCGATGTTCCTGGCGCTGCTGCGGCGTCCCTAGCGGGTGCCGCCGGCACCGGTCGTGAGTCCTCGGACGTCGTGAACACCACGACGCCCTTCTCAGCGAGGGGTGACGTGCGCGCCCGGTGAACGGTCCTGCCCGTGGCGGCGAGTTTCGCCCGCGGCGGCATATTTCGCGGCTGTTCCCCGGGTGCGGACGGATCTTGGTTGGTAACGTTCGGGCCGTGCCGCGACCCGGCGGCGCCTTGGTGAGCATGAGGCAGGCCCATGACCACGACCGACTTCGACCGCGCCCGGCTGACCAGCCCGCCGCGCATCCGCTCGCTGCGCCTGGGCGAGCTCACGGTCAGCTTCGTCCCGGACGGGGCGGGGCGCCTGAAGCGCGGATGGCTGCCCGCCGCCACCGCCGCCGACTGGGAGACCCTCCACGACTATCTCGACGGGGACGGCTTCCTGACCGGAGCCTTCGGCGCGCTGCTGGTGGAGCGGGGCGAGCGGGCGCTGCTCATCGACACCGGCCTGGGGCCCGCGTCGCTCCCCGACGACCCCGGCAACCCGCTGCTGGGCAGCCTGTCCGGCGGTGAACTGCTCGACAACCTGCGGCGGCTGGGCCGCGAGCCGGGCCAGATCGAGGCCGTCGCGATCACCCACCTGCACATCGACCACCTGGGCTGGGCCTGGAGCGCCGCCCCCGGCGACGGCGCTCCGCCGTTCGCGCACGCTCCCCACCTCGTCGCTGCGCCCGAATGGGAGCGGCGCGAACTGGCCGCCCAGGCCGGGGCGACCGCGGACCGCCTGGCCGCCTTCGCCTCCCGCGTCCGCACGGTCGACGACGGCGAGGAGGTCTTCCCCGGCGTCCGGGCGTCGTTCGCCACCGGGCACACCGTCGGCCACACCACCTACGTCATCACCGGCGGCGACCAGAGGCTCATCGCCTTCGGCGACGCTCTCCACTCGCCGGTCCAGGTCATCCATCCCGAGTGGTCCTGTGCGATCGACCACGACCCCACGGAATCGGAGGAACGCCGCCGCCGCCTGGTCGAGGAGCTGAGCCGGCCCGGCACCATCGGCTACGGCGGTCACTTCGCCGACGTGGTCTTCGGCCGGGCCGAGCCCCGCCCCGACGGCCGGTTCACCTGGGTTCCCGTCGCGTGACCGTTCCGGGCGCCGGGACGGGGCGGGCGGGACGCCCGGCGAAATAGACTGCAGGGACTATGGCCGTTCAGATCTCGCCCAGCATCCTGTCCGCTGACTTCGCCCGCCTCGCCGACGAGGCCGCACGGGTGGAGAACGTCGCCGACTGGCTCCACGTCGACGTGATGGACTACCAGTTCGTGCCCAACCTCACGCTCGGCCTGCCGGTCGTCGAGTCGCTGCTGAAGACCACCTCGACGCCGATCGACTGCCATCTGATGATCCAGGACCCGGACCGGTGGGCGCCGGACTACGCGGAGGCGGGAGCGGCGAGCGTCACGATCCACGCCGAGGCGGCCAAGGCCGCCGTGCGTACGCTGCGGGCGATCCGCGCCGCCGGGGCGAGGGCCGGCCTGGCGCTGAACCCGGCGACCGCCGTCGAGGGATACGAGGACCTGCTCCCCGAGATCGACATGCTGCTCGTCATGACCGTCGAGCCGGGCTTCGGAGGGCAGCGCTTCCTCGACATCGTGCTGCCGAAGGTGTCCCGGGCGAGGGCGCTGATCGACAAGCACGGCGGCGAGGTGTGGCTCCAGGTCGACGGCGGCGTGTCCACGGAGACGATCGAGCGCTGCGCGGAGGCCGGGGCCGACGTGTTCGTGGCGGGCAACGCCGTCTACGGCGCCGACGACCCCGCCCGCGCCGTCGCCG
>NZ_JBFAOO010000062.1:0-37628 GCF_040675265.1 Microbispora sp. NPDC049633 | reverse complement strand
CACCAGGACCGCCGACGCCGGGGACCTCGCCGCCGCCTCCCGCCCGCCCCGGACGGGAGGCGTCCCGGCCCGGGCCGGGACGCGCCGACGGGATCTAGCAGGGGTTGGCGGCGTTACCGGTGACCACGCCGTTCCTCACGGTGCTGGTGCCGGTGCCCAGGGTGTAGTCCCTGCCGTTGTTGTTGTCCCAGGAGCCGGAGCCGTCGGTGAAGGTGACCTGGAAGGCGGTGGCCGTGCCGAGGTTCACGGTCTTCTTCCTCCAGCCGGAGCAGGCGGCGTCCATGGCCACGCCGGGGACGGTGGTCCAGGTGCCGTTGACGCCATAGTGGATGTAGGCCGGGTTCCAGCCCGTGTAGTAGTAGACGGTGGCGGTGTCGCCGCCGGTCGGCGTCACCGTGGGCGAGGGCTGGGCGCCGACGCGGATGGCGACGGCGCTCCTGCCCGGCACGGTCACCGTCGCCGTCCCCGCGGCGTCCACGGTCACCGAGCCGCCGCCCGCGACGTTCGGATACGTCCCGGCCGGCAGGCCGGTGGTGAAGGTGCGGGTGACGCCGCCGCTCTCGTTGTTGATCGCCACCCAGCCCCTGCTCCCGCGGCTGAAGGCGATCAGGTTGCCTCCGTTGTCGGTCCAGTTCGCGACCGGGGTGCCGGCCACCGTGTTGTGGAAGCCGACCATGCCCGCCATCTCGCGGTCGAAGCAGGTCCACCGGCCGCCGGAGCAGTCGGTGTCGGTGACGAACCCGCCGTTCGCCGACGGCGGGCCGCCCTCGCCGTCGCTCCAGGTGAAGGAGGAATAGACGCTGGGCTTGCCGTACGGCCAGGCCAGCATGAAGACGTTGGCCAGCTTGTAGGCGGCGCCGTGCTTGTAGTTGAGGGTGGAACCGTTGCGCTCGGTGTCGTGGTTGTCGACGAAGACCACCGCCTTGTCGTCGCCCACCGACAGGCCCCAGCTCTGGCCGAAGGTCCGCAGCCACTTGATCTGGCCGGTGAACTGTTCCTTGAGCTTGCGGCCGTAGACGAACTCGTCCACGTCGCCGATGCCGGTGTACTGGCTCGGCTGGACCGCCTCGTTCGCGCCCTGGATGACCTCCTGGTGGATGTACGGCGAGCCCTTGAGCCTGGACCGGATCGCCGCGAGGTCGTCGGGGCTGATGTGCTTGGCGGCGTCGATGCGGAAGCCGTCCACGCCGAGGTCGGTGAGCCTGTTCATGTACGCGGCGATCTGGCCGCGCACGTAGCCGGAGCCGGTGTCGAGGTCGGACAGGCCGACGAGCTCGCAGTTCTGCACCCGCCAGGCGTCGCTGCCGTAGTCGGCGTCGTTGATGCCGCAGGTGGGGGAGTGGAAGTCCCAGGAGGAGTACAGGCCGGGATAGTCGTACTTGCCGAACGAGTAGCCGCCGTAGCTGATGGAGCCCTGCCCGGTCATGTGGTTGATGACGGTGTCCACCTGCACCTTCACGCCCGCGGCGTGGCAGGCGGCGACCATGTTCCTGAACGCGGTCTCGTCGCCGAACTTGCTGGTCAGGACGTAGCGGGCGGGCTGGTAGACGTCCCACCACACCGAGCCGCCCTTGGACATGGAGTCCGCGGGCGGGGACACCTGCACCGAGCCGTACCCGGCCGGGCCCAGGACGTCGGTGCATTCCCTGGCCACCGATCTCCAGTTCCAGTTCCACAGGTTCGCGGTCACGCCGGGGCCGGTCGCGGCGCCGGCGGCGGTCTCGGTGAGCACGGGCAGCGTCACCGCGGCGCCGGCCGCCACGGTCGCGGACAGCGCGCCCGCGACGATTGCTTTGTACAGTCGCATAGAGGGGTCTCCAGGACATCGATTCGGGATCCCTTGAACGCGGGCCGGGTGGAGCCGACACCCGGCCCGCTTCGTGCGCACGCCTGTGAGAGGCGCACGCGGTGCCGCGGACGCGCGGGGCTGTCCGGGGCGGCGCGGACGGTCGACGTCGTGCGGCGGCCGGAACACGGACGGGGCGGGGGCGGCGCCCTCGCGCCGCGGGGAGACTGGCACACCATCGGGGCCTCCGTCGGGTTTCCCAGGTGTTGCCTGGAAGTTACTTAGCTGCCACCTCTTGTGCAAGAGCTTGCAGCAACTTTCAGAATTTTTCCGGTTCGGGCGCTGGGTGGCGATCCGGGGCGCGTGGCCGGTGGCCGGGGGCGATAGCCTCGCGGGGTGAGCCCTGCTTCCCGCCGTGCGCAGCGCGCCGGCGAGCCCTGCCCCTGTGGTCTGCGGGCCGCCTACGGCGAGTGCTGCGGCCGGTTCCACGAGGGACGTGCCGTACCGACGGCCGAGGCGCTGATGCGCTCGCGCTTCTGCGCGTTCGCCGTCGAGGACGAGGTGTACCTGCTGCGGACCTGGCATCCCGCCACCCGCCCGGCGCGGGTCGAGTTCGAGCGGGACATGCGCTGGACCGGGCTGGAAATCGAGGCGGTCACCGGCGGGAGCCCGATCCACACGGAGGGCACCGTCACCTTCCGCGCCCACTACGTCTACCGGGGACGGCCCGGCGAGATGCGCGAGCGGAGCCGCTTCGTCCGGCACGAAGGCGCCTGGGTCTATCTCGACGCCGTCGGCGAATGAATCCCACAAGGCCGGACATTTATCTGCATAGCGGTATAAGCGTCGAATGTCGGGTCTAAAGGCATAGCGACAAAAAATGCGTCATCATCCATGCCGCGCTCGGCATTAGCGAGGCCGAGGCCATGACACGGGGTATGACGTCGGCGTTGCTCGTTTCCGCGAAAGCCCACGCCGGATGGCCTTGGTAGGTAGGTGCGTTCCACGATGTCTCGCCGCTGTACGTTCCGCTCGCGGTCGCTCCGGGCTCTGACGGCCCGCCGCCTGACGCTGGCCACTCTCGCGGCCACGATCGCGTGGACCGCCGCGGCCCAGGCCGTGAGCGCGGCCGCGAGCACCGCCACGCATTCCGCGCGTCGTGGTGCGACGCACGTCTTCACTGGTCACGGCGGTGGTGGCGGGGAGCAGGTGGCGTCCGGCGGGTCGGCCAGGGCCCGGCAGTCGAAGTCGGGCAACGGCAGGTTCAACCAGAACCTCAACGGCGTGTTCGCCCCGACCTTCATGATCGGCCAGCAGCAGACCGGCATCACGAACGGCGGACGCATCAGCACTCAGGGCGCCTTCTGCGGCCCGGGCCCGAGGCTCTGCAAGATCTGGCAGAACATGCCCATCACCTCGAACGGCTGGTGATCGGGGATAGCCGGGGCCGGCAATTCCACGAATGGGAGAGTCGTGCTGACTGATATGGCAAGGATGCCGTAAGACATCGCGCGCGCCGGGCGAGGAAAAGCGGCGCGTCACTAGCCTGGGGGCGGCCTGGGCGAAAAAGGCCGCCCAAAGCACGGGAGCGCGCGATGAAGTGTCGGTGGTATGTCAGGACGGCTTCGAGGAAGATCGGTCTCGGTCTCCTCGCCTGCGCGTCGGTCGCGGCGGTGCTGGCCGCCGCGGGCCCCGCCGCCGGGGACGCGCGCAGCCACGGGCGGGAGACGCCTCGCCGGCAGGAGTCCGGGTTCCGGACCGCGCCGAGCGAGCGGGCCGCCGCCGGGCCCGGACTCACCGCCTCGAACACCACGAGCAGCCGCGGCACGCAGCAGGTCTCCATCAATGTCGCGAACGGGGGGACCGGCGTCCAGAACGCGATGTGCAGGGGTAACCGCGGGTGCGACATCGCGCAGGCGCTCGGCGTGCCGTACGCGGGCGGTGTGGCCGGGCGGGCCCCGGTCCCGGCTGCGTCGCCCCGGACGGGAGCGGCGGCCAGTCCGGAGGCGAAGGCACGGCACCGGGCGGGCTCTCCCGGCGGACGGGGAACGGGTCCGCGGACGGCGCGCGGCCGGGTGCCCGTAACGGACGCGGGACTCCGCCGCGGACGCCTCCGTTGGTAACCTCGACAGTGGGAAGGGCGAACGCGTCCCCTCCTCTGTCCACGGCCCGTCAACGAGGATCACCCCGAGTCGTCAGGATTGCGCGCGATGTCGAAAGCCGGTCGGTCCCAAGAGGAGATTCGCCGGCGCAACCTCGGTGATCTGCTGCGGCACGTGCACCTGTCCGGTGCGCTGTCCCGTTCGGAGCTGGCCGACCGGATGGGCCTGAACCGCAGCACCATCATGGCGCTGACCGCCGAGCTGTCCGCGGCGGGCCTGGTCGGCGAGGAGTTGCCGGGGGACACCGGCAGGGCGGGCCGGCCGTCGCTGGTGGTCCGTCCGGAGCGCGACCGGGCGCACGTGCTCGCCTTCGACGTCCGCGTCGACCGCCTGGTCGCCGCCCGGGTGGGACTGGGCGGCGAGATCCTCGACCGCCGGGAGGCGGTCAGACCCCGGGCGGGCGCGGACCTGGAGGACGTCGTCGGCGTGCTCGCGGGATTCGGCCGCGAGCTGCGGCGCGGCGCCCGGCCGGGCTCGGTGTGCGTCGGGGTCGGCGCGGCCTACTGCGGCATGATCCGGCCCGCCGACGGCACCGTACGGTACGGGCCCTACATCGGCTGGGTGGACCAGGCGTTCGGCGTCGAGCTCGGCGCCCGGCTCGGGCTGCCGGTGCTCGTCGGCAACGAGGCTCACCTGGGCGCGCTGGCCGAGCGCGACCGCGGCGTGGGCCGCGGCTACGACAACCTGATCTACCTGCACGGCGACGTCGGCGTGGGCGGCGGGATCATCGTCGGCGGCAAGCTACTGGACGGCGACGGCGGCTATGGGTGCGAGCTGGGGCACATGATGGTGAACCCGTACAACGGGCGGCCTTGCATGTGCGGCTCGCGCGGGTGCCTCGAGGCCGAGGTCGGCGAGCACGCCCTGATCGACGCCGCGGGCCGTTCCGGCGAGCTGAGCGGGCGCGAGGGCGTACGCGCGGTGGTGGAGGCGGCCGCGGACGGGGACGCGGCGGCGGAGGAGGCGCTGCGCCGGATCGGCGACTGGCTGGGCATCGGCGTGGCGAACCTGATCAACCTCTTCAACCCCGGGATGGTGATCTTCGGGGGGATGCTGCGGGACGTGTACCCGGGTTCGGAGGCGCAGGTCCGCGGCAGGGTGGAGACGAACGCCATGCTGATCTCCCGCGAGCAGGTGCGGCTGAGCGTGTCGGCGCTCGGAGACGACGTCACGCTGGTCGGCGCCGCCGAGCTGGCCTTCTCCCGGCTCCTGGCCGGCCCTCTGGAGGTGCTCGCGGAGATGCGCCGCCGTGCCGCGAGCCAAGCGGCGCTCCGGAGGCGCGCCCTGGCGCTCTGACGGCGCCGCGCCGACAGGGCTCAGTGGCAGGCGAAGATCTCGGCCTGGCGGCGGAATCCGTCCGCCTTCGCCAGGTGGGAGTCCCCGTCGCAGGACAGGCCGGAACACGGCCGCTCCGCGAGCGCGTGGTGAAGGGCCGCGAGACGCTCTTGAGCGTCCGCCAGACCCGCGCAGATCGACTCCGCCCTCTTCCGCATCGTCGCCATGTGTGTGCGGGCCTGCTCGCGCAGCAGTCGCGAGCGTTCCAGCAGCGTCTCCCGGTCCTGCCCGGACGTGCGGGGCACCGCCGCCATGGGGCGTACGGGCGCCACCCGAGGCCGGCCGAAGCCCTCGCCCCGGCCCGGCAGCAGCACGAGCCGCCGCTCCAGGGGCGCCATGGGCGCGGCGCGCACGACGGCGGGGCGGTCCGGCCGTCCCTCCGGCCACAGGAGAGCGAGCAGCCGGCCCAGCGGGCGGCTCGCCCAGACGATGAGGCCCCCGCAGGCCCCGGCCGCGGCGATGTGCACGCGCTCGAGCGCACGCACCCCCGCGAGGTCGCAGAACTTCAGGCGGACCGCGTCGAGCACCAGGTGCACGCGGCCGTCCCCGATCAGCCCCGTGGCGATCCCTTCGAGCCTCGGACAGCTGAAGAGGTCCATCTCTCCGCTGACGCTCACCACGGCGGAGTCCGACTCACGCTGTGTCACCTTCACCCACAGATTCATGGGTGGCCTCCTTACCCCGCCTGCGGCGGGGAGCCGGGCACCGGGCGATCGCATTTTCCGAGCGCTCCGCATGGCTCCGGCGGTTCCAGGATATGGGGCGGACATGGATGCGCTCGTCCGGCGGGACGTCGTGGTCGTCGCCGCGTCCGCGGGTGGCATCGAGGCCCTGCGGACGCTGCTCGGCAACCTTCCCGCCGGTCTGCCCGCCTCCATCCTGGTCGTCCTCCACATCTCACCGCGTGCGGGCAGCGCCCTGCCGGGCATCCTCGATCGCGCCGGACCGCTGCGGTCGGCCGCGGCGCAGGACGGCGAGCCGCTGCGGCACGGGCGCGTCTACGCGGCCCCTCCCGACCTTCACCTGCTGGTGGACGACGGTGCCGTCCGCTTGTCGCGGGGGCCCCGGCACAACGGGCACCGCCCGGCCGCCGATCCGCTGTTCCTCAGCGCGGCCGCCTTCGCGGGCCCGCGGACCCTCGCCGTCATCCTGAGCGGCACTCTCGACGACGGGGCACGGGGATGCGCCGAGGTGGAGCGCCGCGGCGGGCTGGTGGCCGTGCAGGACCCCGAGGAGAGCCCGTTCGACGGCATGCCGCGCGCGGCCATCGCCGCGACGACGCGGCCGGCGGTGTCCTCCGTACGCGGCATAGCGGAATGGACCGCGCGGGAGTGCGGCGGAACGCGTCAGATCGGCCGGGAGGCGCCCGCCCCGGCCACCCAGAGCGACGAGCGGCGATAGCGTGGACCCATGGTCACCAGCGAGGAACGCGAGTTCGACGACCTCCTGCTGATGCTCAAGGAGACCCGGGGGTTCGACTTCACCGGGTACAAGCGCAGCACGTTGCAGCGCAGGATCGCGCGGCGGCTGGAGGCGCTCAAGCTCGAGACGACGGGGGAGTACCGCGACTACCTGGAGCTGGAACCGGGCGAGTTCGCGATCCTCTTCGACAGCCTGCTCATCAACGTCACCGCGTTCTTCCGCGACCCGCAGGCCTGGCGGGTCCTGCGGCACAGGGCCGTCCGCGCGGTCCTCGCGGCCAAGGGCGGCGGCCGGCCGATCCGGGCCTGGAGCGCGGGCTGCGCCACCGGTGAGGAGGCCTACAGCCTCGCCATCGCCCTGGCGGAGGAGCTGGGGCTGGACGAGTTCCGGGAGCGGGTCAAGATCTACGGCACCGACCTGGACGAGAGGGCCCTGCAGGCGGCCCGTACGGCGGTCTACGACGAGCGCAAGGTCGCCGACATGCCCCCCGGGCTGCGGAACAAGTACTTCGAGCCGGCGGGGGCGGGCTTCGGGTTCCGCCGGGACCTGCGCCGCCAGCTCATCTTCGGCCGCAACGACCTCACCAAGGACGCCCCGATCTCCCGCGTCGACCTGCTGCTCGCCCGCAACACCCTGATGTACTTCAACGCGGAGACCCAGCAGAACATCGTCCGCAAGTTCCACTTCGCCCTCGCCGACCCCGGCTATCTCTTCCTGGGCACGGCGGAGATGCTGCTCGACCACAGCGACAAGTTCGAGCCGGTGGACCTGCGCATGCGCCTGTTCAGGAAGATCCCCCAGCCTGTGGGAGGGACGCGCATCGGCTGGAACGCGCCGGCGGCCCAGCCGGAGGAGAACACGCGTCTTGCGCGGCTGCGAGGCGCGGCGCTCGCCTCCGGTCCCGTCGCCCAGATCACGCTCGACGCGGCGGGCAGGCTCGCCCTGCTCAACACGCGCGCCGAGGTCATGTTCGGCCTGCAGGCCCGCGACGTGGGCAGCCCGTTCCAGGATCTCGAGGTGTCCTACCGGCCCGTCGAGCTGCGGTCGCTGGTCGAGCAGGCCGAGCTGGACCTGCGCACGGTCGAGCTGCACGACGTCACCTGGCAGCGCCCCGGCGCGAAGGAGCCGGGCGTCTTCGACGTCGCCGTCGTCCCGCTGATGGACAGGACCGGCGAACTCGTCGGAGTCACGATCAACTTCCACGACGTCACCCGCTACCGCCGGCTCCGAGACGAACTGGAGCAGGCCAACAAGGAGCTCGAGCACGCGTACGAGGAGCTGCAGTCGCTCAACGAGGAGCTGGAGACCACCAACGAGGAACTGGAGACCACCAACGAGGAACTCCAGTCCACCAACGAGGAACTGGAGACGATGAACGAGGAGCTCCAGTCGGGCAACGACGAGCTCCAGCAGATCAACGAGACGCTCGACGTCCGGACACGGGAGCTCGACCGGGCCGGCCAGTTCGTCGCCTCCGTGGTGCGCTCGCTCGGCGACGTGGTCGTCGTCGTCGACCGGGACCTGCGGGTGCTGCTGTGGAGCCCGGGGGCGGAGGAGCTGTGGGGGCTGCGCGCCGACGAGGCCGACGGCCGCGACCTGCCCTCACTCGACATCCTGCCCCTCGACCCGCTGCTGCCCGTGGCGCGGCGCGTTCTGGACGGCGCGCCGGCCGCGGACGGTCAGGGGGACGCGGTGAGCGTCGAGGCCCTCAACCGCAGAGGCCGTCCCGTCCGGCTCGCGGTCACGCTGGCGGCGCTCCACGAGGACGACGCGTCGGTCAAGGGGCTGATCCTGGTCATGAGCAGGGGCGAGTGAGGCCTCCAGGCCCGCGCGGCCTCAGGTGACGCGACCGACCCCGCCGATGATGGCGCCTCCGGGCATGCCGTCCCATCGGCGCTGCGCGGGATCGGGCCGCCACAGGTGCAGCGGCACGACGCCGGGCTCCAGCACGTCGAGGCCGTCGAAGAAGCTCCGGACCCGGGCCGCGGTGCGGGGCACGATGCCGCCCGCGGTGGTCGCGGTGTAGACGTCCCGGCCCCGCCTGACCGCGTCATCGTCCAGGTCGCCGTGGGTGATGTGGGAGAGCACCAGGTGACTGCCCGGGGCGAGCGGCTTGCGGAACGCGCCGACGACGTCGGCCGCCTCCGCGTCGTCGGTCACGAAGTGGAGGACGGCCAGCATGATCAACGCGATCGGCCGGGTGAGGTCGAGGTGGGCGAGGACCTCGGGGTGGCCGAGGACGGACTCCGGCTCACGCAGGTCCCCCTCGACCACGACGGACCGGGGGTTGTCGGCGAGCAGGGCGCGCGCGTGGGCGAGCACGATCGGGTCGTTGTCGACGTAGACGACCCGCGCCTGCGGCGCCTCGGCCTGCGCGACCTGGTGGACGTTCTCCTGCGTCGGCAGCCCGGTGCCGATGTCGAGGAACTGCCGGACGCCCGAGCGCGCCAGGTGCCGTACGGCCCGCACGAGGAAGGCGCGGTTGGTCCGGGCGACCTCACGGGCGTTGGGCAGGATCGAAATGATCTTCTGCGCCGCCTCGCGGTCGGCCGCGAAGTTGTCCTTGCCGCCCAGGTAGTAGTCGTACATCCGGGCCACGCTCGGCGTGCCGGGGTCCACCACCCACGCGGGAGCCTCCTCGTGCACGCTCTGCCCTCCACTGCTCGGGTCCGGTCCGCGGCACGCGACGACGACCATCCTAAAGACACGTCCGCCGATTTTGACCACCCGATCCGACAATCGGCAATGTCGGATGTCCTCGTACGCGCCGGCCGCGGTCGTGCCGGGGATTCAGAAATAGAACGGGTTCTCGTACGCTCCGGGGTATGCGTTTCACGTATGCCGAGGCCATGACCGACCCGTCGTACTACCTGCCGCTCGCCCGGGCCGCGGAGGGGGCGGGGTACGCGAGCATGACCGTGGCCGACTCCCTGGTCTATCCCCGGGAGTCGGACGCGAGGTACCCGTACACGGCGGACGGGGACCGGGAGTTCCTGGAGGACAAGAGCTTCGTCGAGACGTTCGTCCTGGTCGCCGCGATGGGGGCGGTGACCTCGGCGATCCGGTTCACGCCGTTCGTCCTCAAGCTCACCGTGCGCCCGCCGGTGCTGGTGGCCAAGCAGGCCGCCTCCGCCGCCTGGCTCACCGGCGGACGCCTCGCCCTCGGCGTCGGGCTCAGCCCGTGGCCGGAGGACTACGCCGTGATGGGCGTGCCGTGGGAGCGGCGGGGCAGACGCATGGACGAGGCCGTCGAGATCGTCCGCGGCCTGACGCGCGGCGGCTACTTCGAGTACCACGGCGAGTTCTACGACCTGCCGGCGGTCAAGATGTCCCCGGTCCCGGCCGAGCCGATCCCGATCCTGGTCGGCGGCCACAGCGAGGGGGCGCTGCGCCGCGCGGCCAGGCTCGGGGACGGCTGGATGCACGGCGGGGGCGACCCCGCCGAACTGGACGCGCTGCTCGCCAGGCTCGCCGCGCTGCGTGCCCGGGAGGGCGCCGCCGACCGGCCCTTCGAGATCCACGTGATCTCCCCCGACGCCTACACCGCCGACGGCGTGAAGCGGCTGGCCGACAAGGGCGTCACCGACGTGATCGTCGGCTTCCGCAGGCCGTACGTGAAAGGGCCCGACACCGAGCCGCTGAGCCGGAAGATCGAGCACCTGGAGCGCTTCGCCGAGAAGGTGATCGCCAAGGTCGATCCGCGTTCGTGACCTCCCCGGGAGCGAGGTCCGGTCACCCGGCTGCCGTCACCTTGAGCTGGTGTTTGGCCGCCGCGTAGACAGTCGCCTGGTCCGCCTTCCACTCGGCCCCATAGGTGTACGTGCCGGCCTCCGCAGGTGTGTCCGTGAAGGTGAACGACCCGTCGGCGCCGGGGGACACCGTGGTGAGCACGATGGTCCTGGCCCTGTTGTCGCTGACGATCCTGCGATGGATCAGGACCACGGCGTCGTCGCCGGCGGGAGGCGGGCCGATGTCCAGCGTGCCGTGCATCTCAAGAGGAACGCCGACGGTTCCGTTCGCCGGTCCGGTCAAGGTGATGGACGTGGGGTACTTGGCCACCGCGACGGTCGCCGAATCCGCGCTCCACCGGGTGTCCTCGGTGCCGTCCCAGAGCACGCGATATGTGAACGTCCCGGCGACCGGCGGGATGTCGGTGAAGGTGAAGGCGCCGTCCTCGGCGGTCGTCACCGCCGGGAGCGTCGCGCTGGTGCCGTCGGGCAGCCGGCGGGTCACGGTGAGCGGCTTGGCGGCCAGGGCGGACCCGTCCGTCAGCGTGAGCCGGCCGGTCACGGTGAGCGGTTCTAACGCGACCGCGTCGGCCGGGGCCGTCATGGTGAGCGTGGATCCCGGAAGAGCCGCGCGGTCGAGTCGCCACAGTCTGAACCCGCAGGTGTACTGCGGCGCCGGGCAACCGAAACCCACCACGCCGTAGACGGTGTCGCCCAGGAAGGCGAGAGTGCCCGGCATCACGCTTTGCGCCGGGCTTCGGCCGGTGTAGAGCTTCGCCGTCGTCGCGGTGTCGTACAGCTTGACCTTCCCGTAGAAGCGGCCGCTGGTGGCGATCTGCGCGCCGTCCGGGCTGATGGCGACGACCGTGGGGCTGTCCCTGTCACCGCTCGGCTCGTCGGCGCCGTAGCTGCGGACCTTCGTCAGGGTGGTGGTGTCCCAGGCGTCGTACTGGCCCGGGTAGTCGAAGGCCGGGATGACCGTCGAGCCGTCGGGCGTGAGAGCCAGGTCGTAAAGGGCGCCGGTCATGTACGAGGAGAAGCGGCCGGGGATCTCGCCGCGCTTGACGGGGACGGATCCGCTCAGGTCGTAGACCTCGAGGTTGCCTGATGAGGTGCTCGTTTCGCCGACCACCAGCGTGTTCCCGGCGGCGGCGACCAGCGGGGCATCACTCATCGGTGAGACCCGGAACCGGACCGGCTCCGGCGCCGCCGCCGACAGGTCGAGGTAGGCGACGCCGATGTGGTAGGTCGTGTACGCGCAGCCGTAGCCGACCCACAGGCGGTCGCCGGACAGGGAAAGATGCGTCGGGCACCTGTCCTCGGCGAGGTCGAAGCGCCGGGTGACGGTGAGGCTGCCGGTGTCGATCTCGGCCACCTCGTTCGACCCGCGCAGTGCCGCGTACAGGCGCGTGGCGTCCGGCGTGATGGCCAGGCCCTCCGCGCCGGACAGGCCGGTGACGGCGCCGATGAGGGTTCCCTCGGGATCGGTGACGGCGATCCGGTCGCCACCCGAGACGAAGATCTTGCCGCCGCCCGCGACCAGGTCGCCTGTCTGCGTGATGCCGATCTCCGTGAGAGAGTCGTCGGCCGATGCCGCAGGCGCGGGAACGACGACGAGGGCGGCGGCGACTGCCGCGGCCCCGCCCAAGGCGAGCACCCGGCGTTTCAGCCGGGTGGTCGACGGCCCTTTCCGATGTGCCTGTGGAACGGCCGCGCGTCGACCGTGTGAATGATTCCGAATCAGCCTGTTGATCATGACTGAGATGTAGTCATGCCTTTCCAAGGTCAGTCAAGCGAATATGCCTCGAATATTCCGTGAACGGCCATGCGAAATCTGATTAGAACGCGTTCTTGTCAGCCGTTCCGCGCTCGCGCATGCTGGGGCGCATGGATCTGATCGCGCTGGAGGAGATCCGCCGGACCAAGTACCGCTACCTGCGCTGCCTGGACCTCAAACGCTGGGACGACTTCGCCGACACGCTCACCGGCGACGCCGTGGCGGCCTTCGACAATCCGGTCGCCGGCGACCCGCTGCGGTTCGACGGGCGCGCGGCCATCGTCGGCTACATGCGCGCCAGGCTCGGGCCGGAGGTGATCACGACGCACCTCGCCGGTCACCCCGAGATCGAGATCGACGGCGACGACGCGAGCGGCACCTGGTGCCTCGACGACACCGTGCTCATCCCGCGTCACCGCCTGATGATCCGCGGATCCGCCTACTACGAGGACACCTACCGGCGCTGCTCCGACGGGCGCTGGCGGATCAGCGGCACCGGCTACCGCCGGACGTACGAGTACACGGTCTCCCTCGACGACCTGCCCGGCCTCCGGTTCACCGCGAACCGCTGGGCGGCGTCCTGACTCCTTCCGGCCGTGCCGTTGACCGTGTCTAGAACGCGTTCTACTCTCACGGTGAGCAAGGTCATCGTCAGCGCCGCGCGGCGGAGGGAGTCCGATGGCCACGGAACCGTTCGCCCTGGCGATCGCCGAGGCCGAGAAGATCATCCGCTCCGCCCGGCACGTACGGACCGAGCAGGACCTGGCCGAGGGGCTGGACTACCTGGCGGGCGGCATCAAGGCGGCGTTGCACATGACGTGGGCCTACGACCGCGACTTCCCCTTCTTCGCCGCCTCCACCGGCCCGTACGCCAAGCTCGGCCTGGACAACCCCGACACGCTCTACTTCCACGCCTACATCCGGGACGACGCCGAATACGTGGTCACGGGCCGCCGGGGGACGACCGCGGACCTGAGCTTCCAGGTGCTCGACGGCGACTACTCGCCCGCGCGGTCGCCCGGCAGCCTCACCGCCTTCGACGACCGCGACATCGAGATCGCTCCGGACGGGTCGTACGAGCTGCGCTTCGGTCCGGCCGGCACGGGGGCGCGCCACACGCTGGGACCCGGCGCGGCGATGCTGATCGTTCGCGAGGTCTTCTCCGGCTGGGACGCCGAGCGGCCCGGCGAGATCCGCATCCACCGCGCCGACACGCTCGGGTCGGCGCCCCCGCCCCCGGCCGTGGACAGGATCTCCAAGCGCTACGAGGTGGCCGCGAGGATGCTGCTGGGGCGGCTGCGGACGTTCCTCGCGTTCCCCGAACGGCACTACCTCACGCTGCCGGTCAACACGATGACCGAGCCCCGGCCCACCCCGGGCGGCCTCGCGACGCAGTACTCCTCGGTCGGCCACTACGACCTCGACGACGACCAGGTCATGGTCGTGACCGTGCCCGCCGCGGGCCGCGACGTCGCTCCCTACCAGGGGTTCCAGCTCGGCAGCATGTGGTACGTCTCGCTGGACTACATCAACCACCAGACCAGCCTCACCGCCGACCAGGCCCGCCACGACCCCGACGGCAGGATCCGCTATGTGATCGGCGAGCGCGACCCCGGGCTGGCCAACTGGCTCGAACGCACCGGGCACCGCCGCGGTTACCTGCAGATCCGCTGGCAGCGGCTGACCCGCCCGCTCGGGCCCGAGGACGGCCCGGAAGTGGAGGTCATGCGGTTCGAGGATCTGCCGTCCCGGCTGCCCTACCACGACCGGCAGCGGGTGAGCCCGCAGGAGTGGACGGCCCGGATCGCCGCCCGGCAGGCCGCGGTCGCCCGAAGGATGCTCGGCTGATGCCGCTGGAGGGCCGGGTCGTCGTGATCTCGGGGGTCGGGCCCGGGCTGGGGCGCGGCCTGGCGCTGCGGTGCGCGGCGGCCGGGGCCGACGTGGTGCTGGCCGCCCGCGGGGAGGATCGGCTGGCCGCGGTGGCGGAGGAGGTCGCCCGGCTCGGCCGCCGCGCGGTGCCGGTGCCGGCCGACGTCACCGACGAGGCGTCGCGGCGGCGGCTGCTCGCCACGGCGCTGGAAAGCTGCGGCCGGGTCGACGGCCTGGTCAACAACGCCTTCGCGATGCCGCCGATGACCGACCTCGTCGACGTGGACCTCGGCGCGGTGCGCGCCGCCTTCGAGACCAACGTGCTCGCCGCGTTGCGGCTCACCCAGCTCTTCGCGCCGGCGCTCGCCGAACGGGCGGGTTCGGTCGTGATGGTCAACTCGGCGGTGCTGCGGCACTCGCGGCGCACCTTCGGGGTGTACAAGATGGCCAAGGCGAGCCTGCTCGCCCTCGCCCAGACCTTGGCGACCGAGCTCGGGCCGCGCGGGGTGCGGGTCAACAGCCTCGCGCCCGGCTACATCTGGGCGGACAACCTGAAGCGCTACTTCGAGGCCCTCGCCCGGCGGCGCGGCGTCCCCGTGCGGCAGGTGTACGACGAGACCGCGGCCGCGCTCGACCTGCGCAGGCTGCCCGAGCCCGACGAGATCGCCGACGCCGCGGTGTTCCTGCTGTCCCCGCTCGCGCGGGCGGTCACCGGCCAGTGTCTCGACGTCAACTGCGGCGAATGGCACCACTGAACAGTTCCCAGCAGCCCGCGGAGGCGACCGGATGAGCACGGGACGCGACGACATCGGCACGATCGAGGACCTGCACGCCTGGGCGAGCGGCGCCACCGGCCTGACCGGTTTCGGGGACGATCCCTACCTCGACGGCCTCGGGGTGCTGCTCGAGTCGTACGTCGGGGACGCGGCGCTCACCCCGCCCGGCGCCCGGGCGGCCCGCGCGATGCTGCGCGGCGCGCTGACCGCCCGGCTGCGGTGCGAGGAGGCGTGGCGGCGGCACCCGGAGCACGCGGACGTGCCGGTCGAGCGGCCGATCTTCGTCACCGGGCTGCCGCGCACCGGGACCACCGCACTGCACCGGCTGCTGACCGCCGACCCCGCCAACCAGGGGCTGGAGCTGTGGCTGACCGGCGCGCCCCGGCCGAGGCCGCCGCGCGAGGCGTGGGCGGACGACCCGGAGTATCGGACCGCCCAGGCCGCGTACGAGCGGCACCACGTGCGCCATCCGGAGTTCATGGGCGTGCACTACATGTCGGCGGACATGGTCGAGGAATGCTGGCGGCTGCTCCAGCAGTCGATGCGGTCGGTCTCCTTCGAGTGCCTGGCCCACCTCCCGGCGTACTCGGCCTGGCTGGCGGCGCAGGACTGGACGCCCGCCTACGAGCGGCACCGCCGGATCCTTCAGCTCATCGGGCTGGGCGGCCCCGGCCGGCGGTGGGTGCTGAAGAACCCCAGCCACCTGTTCGCCCTGGACGCGATCATGGACGTATACCCCGGCGCGCTGGTCGTCCAGACCCACCGCGACCCGGTCACCGCCATGGCGTCGATGTGCAGCCTCGCCGCGCGGGCGACCTCCGGGTGGTCGGAGGCGTTCACCGGCGCGGTGATCGGGCGGGACCAGCTCGGCCTGTGGAGCCGGGGCCTCGACCGCTTCCGCGCCGCCCGCGCCCGGCACGATCCGGCGCGGTTCTTCGACGTGCACTACGAGGAGTTCGTCCGTGACCCGCTCGGCACGGCCGAGGCGGTCTACACCCGTTTCGGGCTGCCGCTCGGCGACGCCGCCCGCGCGGCCATGGCCCGCCTGCACGAGGAGAGCCGTTCGGGGGACGCCCGGCCGTCCCACCGGTACGAGCTGTCCGGCTTCGGGCTGACCCCCGAGGAAATCGAGGCGCGCTTCGCCGGCGTCGGGTCGTCCAGGTGACCTCGCCGGGCGGCGTGCCCTCGCGTCAGGAGCCGAAGAAGCCCTCTCGGTGGTATTTGCACGTACCGCCGCCGCAGTTGGGGTCCGAATTCCAGCCGTCGCTGTAGGCGGCCATCCGGTAACGCATCACGGATCCCTTGGTCTTCACTTCCCAGTCGTCCGGCGGCACCTGGCTGTCGAACTGCTTGACGTAGTTGCCGAAGGCGTTCCGGTAATAAATCCGGTGCCGTGCGTACAGGTAGCTCGGTGACCCCGCAGGGGTGCAGTTGTAGACGAAACTATTTGTATAGCGCGCTTTGCCGCCGAAGTCCGCCGAATAGTACGATTTGGGCGCCCTCCCGGGTATGGCCGAATCGCTCCAGTCCGGATGCCAGAAGTACCCCGAATAGCATGTGGGCGTCTGTGCGGCCGTGGAAACCCGGGAGGCGGACGCGGGAACCGCGAGCTCGCGGGCGACGACGGGAGAGGCGGTCACCGTCCGGCCCTGGAGGTCCGGCGGCGGAACCGAGTCGTCTCGGGGCTCGTCCAGCAGCAACCGGGGAATCGGCAGGTTCCGCGGAGTCGCGGCGAGGTAGGCGTCGAGCATGCTGTCCAGCGGAACGGGCACGACCGGCGCGTTCCGCTCTCCGTGTCCTTTCTGGAGGAGCCCGTAATCCTGGGAGGACGGGCTGTGGGAGAACACGACCCGCACGCCGTTGACGAACGTGAGATCGGCGAGGGTGTCCTCCGGATCCTCCACCGCCGTTCCGTCGTCGGGCGGCGGGTCGCCGGCGGTGGCCGAGGTCCGTGCCATCGCCTGCGCGAAACCCGGGGGCGCGGGTGCCGCCAGGGCCGCGAGCGTCAACACGGATAGGGACAGGATTACGGTCGGCTTCCTGGCCGTCATCGCGACACTCCTTTTATTCCCCCGAGGAATCAGTCCTGGGCGGAGTATGAGCCGCATGCTCGGAGCGGTCAAGTAAGGGAATCGGCCCCGAATCCACCGTAGTTTCAGGAGGAATGCAACATTCGCCTGTTTTGGGAGCCGGACGAATAGGAGATAAGGCTGTCGCCGAATTCCGCCGCGGCCGGGACGACCGCGTCGCGCCGGGCCGGGGAGGCGGACGCCGGGCCCGCGGGGATCGCCCCGCGAGGGGAGCGGGTCAGGCCGCGGGCCCGCCCAGGCGCACCAGCTCCCGCAGGGTCTCGCGGGGGAGGTCGATGCCGGCGAAGGTCAGGAACCGTCCCATCGGCATCGACGAGGCCATCCGCAGCCCGTCGGCGTCGTGCTCCGCGGGCCGCTCGCTCCTCCCGGTGGTGAGGACCTTGAGGAGAGCCGGCCCGGCGTGCGGATGGGAGAGCCACTCGCCGAGCGTCGAGTCGAGCGACACCACGGGGACGGCGGGGTCGCCGTCGAGGCCGATCGTCGTCTCGGCCACGACGGACGAGGCGTTCTCGCCGATCTGGATCGTGTAGTCGCCCGGCGCCACCACCCACCGGCCGAGCGGGACGTCGTAGTAGGCGAACGCCCGCCGGCCGAGGGGGAGGGTGACCGCGCGCGACTCGCCGGGGGCGAGCGCGACCTTGGCGAAGGCCCGCAGCTCCCGGGCGGGCCGCCGTACGGGACCCGCGGTGGTGGCGACGTAGACCTGCACGACGTGCTTGCCCGCCCGCTTGCCGGTGTTGGTCACCGTCACGGTGACGGTCGCCGTGTAGTCGCCCGTTCGGACGACCGTGAGGCCGCTGGTCGCGAACGTCGTGTAGCTCAGCCCGTGGCCGAACGGGTAGCGCACGGGCCGCTCGGCCGTCTCGTGGTAGCGGTAGCCCACCATGACGCCCTCGCCGTAGCGCACGTGCCCGGCCTCGCCGGGGAAGTTCAGGTAGCTCGGCGTGTCCTGCAGCCGGAACGGGATGCTCTCGGCGAGGCGCCCGGAGGGGTTCACGACACCGAAGAGGAGGTCGGCGACGGCGGAGCCGCCGGCCTGGCCGAGCAGCCAGCCTTCGAGGACGGCGTCCACGTCGTCGTGCCAGCCCTCCAGCGAGACGACGCCGCCGTTGGACAGGACGACGACCGTACGGCGGGCCGCGGCGGCGACGGCGCGGATCAGCTCGACCTGGACGGCGGGCAGGTCGATGGTCTCCCGGTCGAACCCCTCGGACTCCTCCCGCTCGCTCAGACCGGCGAAGACGACGGCGACGTCGGCGGCCGCCGCGGTCTCGGCCGCCGCCTCGCGCAGCTCCCGGTCGTCGCCCGTCCCGTCCAGCGAGAACCCCTGGGCGTAGACGGCGTCCGGGGCGTGGACGCGGATCGCGTCGAGCGCGGCGTCGACCCGGGTGGCGTTGATGTGGGAGCTGCCGCCGCCCTGGAACCGGGGCCTGACCGCGAACTCGCCGATCACGGCGATGCGGGCGCCCGCCGTGAGGGGGAGCGCGCCGCCCTCGTTCTTGAGCAGCACGGCGCACTCGGCGGCGAGCTCACGCGCGAGCGCGTGGTGGGCGTCGGCGTCGAACGCGCCGGACACGCCGCTGTGGCGTGCGGTGAGGGCGGCGACGCGGCGCACGCTCGCGTCCACCACGGCCTCGTCGAGCTCGCCCGCGCGGACTGCCTCCACGACGCGCCGGTCGCCCGCGCCGCCGGTGCCCGGCATCTCCAGGTCGAGACCGGCGGCCAGCGCCGCCACCCGGTCCTGGACGGCGCCCCAGTCGGAGACGACGACGCCGGTGAAGCCCCACTCGCGGCGCAGGACGTCGGTGAGCAGCCACCGGTTCTGAGAGGCGTAGACCCCGTTGACGCGGTTGTAGGAGCACATGACGGTGGCGGGCCTGGCCTCGGTGACCACCCGCTCGAACGCGGGGAAGTAGATCTCACGCAGGGTGCGCTCGTCCACGTCGGCGCTGACCCGCATGCGCTCGGTCTCCTGGTTGTTGGCGGCGAAGTGCTTGACCGACGCGCCCGGCCCCTCGGCCTGCAGCGCGGCGACGTGCGCCGCCCCGAGGACGCCCGACAGCAGGGGGTCCTCGGAGTAGTACTCGAAGTTGCGCCCGCACAGCGGCGAGCGCTTGATGTTCACACCGGGGCCCAGCACGACCGCCACGCCGAGGGCCCGGCCCTCCCGGCCTACCGCCGCGCCGATCCGGGCCGCCACCTCGGGGTCCCAGCTCGACCCGACCGCCACGGCGGGCGGGAAGCAGGTGGCGGGCATGCTGTCGTTGATGCCGAGATGGTCGGAGCCGCCGGCCTCCCGGCGGACGCCGTGCGGCCCGTCGCACAGGGCGATGGAGGGAATCCCCGCCTGCTCCAGCGGCTTGGTCGTCCAGAAGTCCCGGCCCGACAGCAGCGCGGCCTTCTGCTCAAGCGTGAGCGCGTCCAGTGCGAGCGCGTCGAGGTCGGTCCGGGCCAACGGGGAGGCTCCTTCCACGGGGGTGATGCATATCGTCTGACACAGAAAGGAGCAGCGGCGCGCGCTCCGGGCAGGGGAGACCGGCAGGCGGACGACAGGCGGACGACGTTGCCGCCCGTATGCCGCCCGCCTGCCGCCCGTCACGGTCAGGAGGCCGGTTCGGGCATCCGCGCGTGCGTGGTGAGCCGCCGGGCCCGGCCGAGCACGACGGTGTCGCCGGTCAGCCGGATCTCGGCGCGCAGCGGGCGGTCGTCGGCGGACGGGCCGGCGGTGAGCGCGATCACGCCGGGTTCGACGATCCGGCGCAGGTCGGGGCCGGTGTAGGAGAAGGCGTCGGCCGGCACGTCGAAGACCACCTCGCGGGTCTCACCGGGCGCGAGCGGCACCCGGGCGAAGCCCACGAGCTGCGCGACGGGACGGGCCACCAGCGCCACCGGATCGGTGGCGTACAGCTGCACGACCTCCTCCGTCACCCTGGGACCGGTGTTGGTGACGGTCACCCGCGCCTCGACCGCGCCGTCCGTGGGGCACCGCTCCACGGAGGTCGTCAGCGCGTCGTACCGGACCGTCGTGTACGACAGGCCGTGGCCGAAGGGGAACGCCGGGGTCGGGTCGGACACGGAGATGCCGTCCGTACGCAGGCCCAGAGGCGGCTGGAGATACGTGGAGGGGTTGACGAACGGGGAGCCGGGGATCTGGACGGGCAGGCGGCCCGAGGGCTCGACCCGGCCGCTGAGCACCCCCGCGATCGCCGCGCTTCCCTCCACGCCCGGCAGGAACGCCTGAAGCGCGGCGGCGGCCCGGCCGGCGTAGGGGCCCACCGCGTACGGCCGGCCGGACACGACGACCAGCACGACCGGCGTGCCGGTGGCCAGGACCGCCTCGGCCAGCTCGCTCTGGACGCCGGGGAGGCCGAGGTGGGCGGCGTCGCAGCCCTCGCCGGAGGTGCCGTTGCCGAACAGACCGGCCCGGTCGCCGACGAACAGCAGCACGAGGTCGGACTCCGCGGCCAGCGCGGCGGCCTCGGCGATGCCCGAGGTGTCGTCGCCCGACACGTCCGCGCCCCGCGCGAACCGCAGGTCGGCGGCGGGGAACTCGGCCCGCAGGCCGTCGAGGACGGGGGCGATGGGCAGGCCCATGCCGTGGTCGGGGAAGCGGTCGAGCACGTGGTTCGGGAAGGCGTAGCAGCCGAGCAGGGTCTGCGGGTCGTCGGCGCACGGGCCGACGACGGCGATCCGGGCGGACGTGCCGGCGGCCAGCGGGAGCACGCCGGCGGGGTTGCTCAGCAGCACGACGGACCGCTCGGCGACGGTGCGGGCCAGGTCGCGGTTGCGGGGGCCGTCCAGGTCGACGTCTCCGGCGCCCTCGGGCACGAGCGGCCCGCCGTCCAGCAGGCCCAGCTCGATCTTCTGCACCAGCACCCGGCGGACCGCCTCGTCGACCAGCGACTCCGGCACCTGGCCCGCCCGCACCCGCTCGACCAGGCGCTCGCCGTAACCGACCGTCTCCGGCAGCTCCACGTCGATGCCCGCGCGCAGCGCGATGACGCCGGCGTGCGCCTCGTCCTCGGCGACGTGGTGGTTCATCGCGAGGAACGGCACCGCCCAGTAGTCGGCCACGACCGTGCCGTCGAAGCCCCACTCGTCACGCAGCACGCGCCGCAGCAGGTCGGCGTTGGCGGCGACGGGGACGCCGTCGACGTCGGTGTAGGAGTTCATGACCGACCGGGCGCCGCCCTCGCGGATGGCCGTCTCGAACGGCGGGAGGATGACGTCGGCCATCTCCCGGGGGCCGATGCTGACCGGCGCGTGGTTGCGGCCCGCCCGTGAGGCGGCGTAGCCGGCGAAGTGCTTGAGCGTCGCGATGATCCCGGCCTTCTCGAGGCCGTGCACGTACGCCGCGCCGATCTGGCCGACGAGGTAGGGATCCTCGCCGAGCGTCTCCTCGACCCGGCCCCACCGGTAGTCGCGCACCACGTCGAGGACGGGGGACAGGCCCTGGTGGACGCCGACGGCCCGCAGGTCGTCCCCGATCGCCCGGGCCATCCGCTCCACGAGCGCGGGGTCGAAGGTCGCGGCCCAGGCCAGCGGCGTGGGATAGGCGGTCGCGCCGTACGTGGCGAACCCGGTCAGGCACTCCTCGTGCGCGATGGCGGGAATGCCGAGCCGGTTGGCCGCCACCACCTGCTCCTGCAGTGAGCGCAGCCCGGCCGCGCCCTCGGCCGGGCTCACGGGCGCCGTGCCGTACACGCGGGTCAGGTGACCGACTCCGCCGCGGATCCGGTCGTCGAGGTTCGCGCCGTCCTTCATGAACAGGTCCTGCAACGGGGCGACGTTGCCCGACGCCGCCTGGGATCCGGCGGTCGAGATGTCGACCCAGACCGAACCGAGCTGGGCGACCTTCTCCTCCAGCGTCATCTCGGCCAGCAGCGCCTCCACGCGCTCGTCGAGAGGCCGCTCGGCGTCCCGCCAGGGCGCGATGCCCGGCGCGTCTACGAATGTCATGACATCCCTTGCTTGTCGGTCCACCGCGTGGGGCCGGAAGACCGAAAGTTTCCAGATTAGGACCGATAGTTTATGTGGACTCTAGGTCGATGCGCCGGAACACGTCAAGGAATCGGACGTGAGATATCCGAAACATTCGGATGAGTGACCGAAAATTGGGCGCTAAACTGCGGCCATGACGACGACCAGGGAGCCGACACCTCCGGAACGCACGCCCTCCCGGCCGCTGACCATCGCCCAGATCGCCGAGCTGGCGGGGGTGTCCCCCGCGACCGTCTCCAAGGTCGTCAACGGCAGGTCCGAGGTCGCCCCCGAGACCCGCGCCCTGGTCGAGGACCTGATCCGCGAGCACGGATACCGTCGTCAGAAGAAGCGCCCCACGGCGGCCCCTCTCGTCGAACTCGTCTTCCACGAGCTGGAGGGCGCGTACGCGATGGAGGTCATCAAGGGAGTCGAGCAGGTCGCGCGCGAGCACGACCTGGCGGTGGTGGTCTCCGAGCTGCAGGACCAGCGGCCTCCCGCCAGGGGCTGGATCGAGGGTGTCATCGGCCGCCGCCCCTGCGGCGTGATCGTGGTCTTCTCCGGCCTCACCGGGGCCCAGCGCGAGCAGCTCAGGACGCGGGACATCCCCCTGGTGCTGGTCGATCCCACCGGCGACCCCGGGCACGAGCTGCCCTCGGTCGGGGCGGGCAACTGGAGCGGCGGGCTGTCGGCCGCGCGGCACCTGCTGGAGCTGGGGCACCGGCGCATCGCTCTCATCACCGGCCCCGCCCACGCCCTGTCCAGCCGCGCGCGGCTCGACGGGTTCCGCGCGGCGATGGACGCCGCGGGCGTGCCGACCGACCCGGCGCTCGTCCGGCAGGGCGACTTCAGCGTGGAGGACGGCCTGGCGCACGCCCGTTCCCTGCTCGCCATGCCCCGGCCCCCGACCGCCGTGTTCGCCTTCAACGACGCCCAGGCCATGGGCGTGTACCAGGCGGCCCACGAGATGGGGATACGCATCCCGGACGACCTGAGCGTGGTCGGCTTCGACGACGTGCCGATGGCGCAGTGGCTCATCCCCGCGCTGACCACGGTGCGTCAGCCGCTCACCGAGATGGCCGCCGCCGCGACGACCATGGTGGTCGCACTCGCCCGCGGGGAGACCCCGCCGCAGAACCGCCTGGAACTCACCACCAGCCTCGTCGTCCGGGGCAGCACAGCGCCGCTCGCCGCCTGAAGTTTCGGATGGCCGATGGAAATTTCGGCCAGGGTCGGGACCGTACGGGCGCGAACGGGCGCGGACGGGTTGGCGCGCAACCTTCGGGACTCCGTGCCCACGACGCTCCGCTCGCCGGGCGCTTCGCCGCACGATATCGGCGTTTTTTCCGAAACTTTCAGCCTCGCGTTCTCGGCCGCCCGCGTCGGCCCGGTGCGCGGTCCGTCGCCCCGGGAGGCGCGGCGCTCCGGGCGAGGAGCGGCGCCAGCCTCCTGCGGGTCGCGTTGCGGGCCGGAGTAAAGTACGCGAGATGTTCGATATGCCCAGATCGGCGAGGTAGCGGGTGGCGGGGGTACAGGCAGTTCTACGGCGTGTCGCCCTCGACACCCGGCCCCTGAGCATTCCCGCGTACCGGCGCCTGCTGGTGGGACAGGGCGTCTCGTTCATCGGCTTCCAGCTCACCTCGGTGGCCGTGAGCGGACAGGTGTACAGCCTCACGGGGTCGTCCCTGTGGGTGGGCCTGCTCGGGCCGGTGAGCCTCGTCCCGCTGGTCGTCTTCGGCCTGTGGGGCGGCGCGGTCGCCGACGCGGTGGACCGCCGCCGGCTCCTGCTGGCCGGCTCGGTGGTGGCCTGGTTGTCCACCGCCGCCCTGCTGGTGCACGCCTGGTCGGGGATCGGCAGCGTCCATCTCATCCTCGCCGTCATCGCCCTGCAGTCGATCGGCTTCGCCGTGACCTCGGCGACGCGCGGGGCGATCATTCCCCGCATCGTGCCCACCGAGCGGGTCCCCGCGGCCAACACGCTCAACTTCCTCGTCAGCAGCATCGGCACGGTGGTCGGGCCGCTGCTGGCCGGGGTGGTGCTCGCCAAGGGCGGCTACGCCACCGCGTACTTCATCGACGCCGTCCTATTCGGCGCCGGCTTCTACGCGGCCGTACGGCTGCCGGCGCTGGCGCCCGTCGGCGAGATCGCCCGGCCGGGCCTGAGGTCGGTCGTCGACGGGCTCGCGTACGTGGTGAGCAGGCCCGTCGTGCTCATGTCGTTCGTGGTGGACATCATCGCCATGGCGTTCGCGATGCCGAGGGCGCTGTTCCCCGAGTTGACGGCGGAGCGCTTCGGCGGGTCGGCGGTGGCGTTCGGCTGGCTGTCGGCGAGCATCGCGATCGGCGCGGTCGTCGCCGGGGTGTTCTCCGGCTGGGTCGGCCGGGTGCGCCGGCAGGGGGTGGCGCTCACGCTCGTGATCGCCCTGTGGGGCGTCACGGTGGCCGCGGCGGCGCTGGCGCAGCCGCTGTGGCTGGTCGTGGCGCTGCTGGCGATCGGCGGCGCGACCGACCTCGCCTCCGCCGTGTGGCGGCAGACGATCCTGCAGACCTACGCGCCCGACGAGATGCGCGGGCGCCTGCAGGGGGTGTTCATGGTCGTCGTCGCGGGCGGGCCCCGCCTGGGCGACCTGCGGGCGGGCGCCACCGCGGACGCCTTCGGGCTCGTGCCCTCCTGGGCGGGCGGCGGCCTGGTGTGCGCCGTGCTCGTCCTGCTGGCCGGTTTCGCCGTGCCCGCGTTCCGCCGGTACGACGCCCTCGCGAGCCGCCCGGACTCCCGCTGAGCCGTTCGGCCCGGCCGGGCCCTCAGGTCCAGGTCTCAGGGCCGGGCCTCGCCGCGTACGCAGAAGGAGATGGGGCTGCGTACGCCCCCGGGAAAGACGAAGCGCTCCAGCGGCCCGACGGTGAAGCCGGCCGCCTCGACGGCCGCCACGCTGTCGCGGCCCGTGTGGCAGCCGCCGGTCAGGCACGGCCACACGGTCGCGTCCAGCAGGTCCTGCGCCCTGGCCCAGCCGCCGGGGCCGGCGCGGACGTGTTCGAGGAAACGAAGCCGCCCTTCCGGGGCCAGCACGCGGCGGATCTCCCGCAGCCCGGCCACCGGATCGGGCAGCGAGCACAGCACGAACGACACCACCGCCGCGTCGAACTCGCCGCTCGCGGCGGGCAGCCGGTCGGCCAGGCCGCCGACGACCTCGATCCGCACCGGCGACCGGCGGGCGGCGTCGAGCGCGGCCGCGCGCAGCCGCGGTTCGGGCTCGACGGCCAGCACACCCGCGACGGACGGCGGATAGCAGGAGAAGTTGAGCCCGTTGCCCGCGCCGACCTCGATCACCCGGCCCGACAGCCCGGCCACCAGCGCCTCGCGCTGTGCGGCCATGCCGTGCCGGTCGAGCACCCCGCTGAACCACGTGTAGAAGCGGGCGAACAGCGGATGGCTGACCTCGGTCACCGGCATGACGTCCCCCTTCCCGTCCCTCCTTCATTCCCCGCCGCACGGCGGAGCGGCATTACCGAATCGGGGCGATCCGGGCCGTGGTCGTGACCGGTCCTCGCGGGTACGGGCCCCCATGGACGACGCGGTGGATGACGCGGTGGACGCCGTGGTGGACGCCGTGGTGGGGACGCCGCGGCGTGCGGAAAGGAAACGACCATGACCTCTGCCGTGACCTCTGCCGTCACTCCAGCCGTGACCCCTTCCGTGACCCCCGGGGCGGAGCCCGCCACGCGGCTGCCGCTCATCGGCGACAGGGCGCCGGACTTCGAGGCCGAGAGCACGCACGGGCCGGTCCGGCTCGCCGACTACGCCGGGCGGTGGCTCGTGTTGTTCAGCCACCCGGCCGACTTCACCCCGGTGTGCACCACCGAGTTCGTCGCGTTCGCCGAGCTCGCGCAGGAGTTCGCCGCCCGCGACGTCGCCCTGCTCGGCAACTCGGTCGACTCCGTGCACAGCCATCTGGCCTGGATCCGGGCGATCGAGGACAAACTCGGCGTGAAGATCCCCTTCCCGATCATCGCCGACCTCGACACGCGGGTGTCCCGCGCGTACGGCATGCTCCACCCGAACGCGTCGGCGACGGCGGCGGTCCGCGCGGTGTTCGTGATCGACCCGGAATCGGTGGTCCGCGCGATCCTCTACTACCCGATGAACGCGGGGCGGATGGTCCCAGAGATCCTCAGGCTCGTGGACGCGCTGCGGACGTCCGACCGCGACGGCGTCTCCTGCCCGGCGAACTGGCGGCCGGGCGACGACGTGCTGCTGGGCGCGCCGAAGACCCAGGCCGAGGTGGAGGCCAGGATGGCCGACGAGCGGCTCAGGCTCGTCGACTGGTATCTCGCCGCCCTGCCCGGTCACGGCGCCTGACCCGTACGCCCCCGTCTCGTGACGTCGTGGGGAGGAGGCGACCACGCGCCCCATGGTCCGGTAGAACTCTTTTGTGACTCATACAGTGACAAACTGGGCGGGCAACATCACCTTCCGGGCCGAGGCGGTCGAACGGCCCTCCTCCGTGGAGGAGGTGCGCGGCCTGGTGGCGCGCGGCGAGAAGATCCGCGTGCTGGGCAGCGGCCACTCCTTCAACCGCATCGCCGACTCCCCGGGCCTGCTGGTCTCGCTGGACGCGCTGCCCCCGGAGATCGAGATCGACAGCGCGGCCTCGACGGTCCGGGTCGCCGCGAGCGTCCGGTACGGCGAGCTGGGCCGCCGCCTGCACGACAAGGGCTACGCCCTGCCCAACCTCGCGTCCCTGCCGCACATCTCGGTCGCGGGCTCCTGCGCGACCGGCACCCACGGCTCGGGTGACGCCAACGGCGGTCTCGCCACGTCCGTACGCGCGATCGAGATGGTGACCGCGGACGGCGGCCTCGTCACGCTGGACCGCGACACCGACGGCGACCGCTTCCCCGGGGCCGTCGTCGCACTGGGCGCCCTCGGCGCCGTCGTCGCCATGACACTGGACGTCGTGCCGTCGTTCGACGTCCGCCAGCGCGTGTACGAGGGCCTGCCGGCCGAGGTGCTGGACGAGCAGTTCGACGCCGTCATGTCCGCCGCGTACAGCGTCAGCCTGTTCACCGACTGGCGTACCTCCCGGATCAACCAGGTCTGGGTGAAGGAGCGGGCCGGCGCGGCCGGCGCGGATCTCGCCGAGGCCGCGGCGGTGAGCGGGCTCGCGGGGGACGCGGCCGCGGGCGGCCTGGAGGGGGCCACGGCCGTCGGCGGCCTCCACGGCGCCGAGCCGGGCGGCGGCTTCTTCGGGGCGACGCCGGCCGACGGCCCGAGGCACCCCGTGCCGGGCATGTCCGCGGTGCACTGCACGGCCCAGATGGGCGTCCCCGGCCCCTGGTTCGAGCGGCTGCCGCACTTCCGGCCCGACTTCACCCCCAGCAGCGGGGAGGAGCTCCAGGCGGAGTACATGGTGCCCCGGCGGCACGCGGCCGAGGCGTTCCGCGCCCTCGCCGAGATCCGCGACCGCATCGCCCCGGTGCTGCAGATCTCCGAGATCCGCACGATCGCCGCGGACGACCTGTGGCTGAGCCCGAGCCAGGGCCGCGACACGGTGGCCTTCCACTTCACCTGGATCAAGGACCCCGGTGCCGTGACGCCCGTGCTCACCGCGATCGAGGAGCGTCTCGCGCCGTTCGGCGCGCGGCCCCACTGGGGCAAGCTCTTCACCCTTCCGCCCGGCGTCGTACGGTCCCGCTACGAGCGCCTGGACGACTTCGCCGCGCTGGCGCGGCACTTCGATCCCCGGGGCGTGTTCGCCAACGAGTTCGTCGAGCGGTACGTCCTCGGCCGCGGCTGACGCCCCTGCCGGATTCGGCCCATCAGGGCCGGGTACGTCGTCACGGGATCACGAGGCAGGACGATGCGCATCGAGGACTACGCGCTCATCGGCGACATGCACACGGCCGCCCTGGTCGGACGCGACGGCTCGGTCGACTGGCTGTGCCTGCCGCGCTTCGACTCGGGATCCTGCTTCGCGGCGCTCCTGGGCGGCAGCCCGGCGGGACGCTGGCTGCTGGCCCCCGCCGGGGGCGGGACGTGCACCGGGCGCCGCTACCGCGACGGCGCGCTGGTCCTGGAGACGACCTGGGACACGCCCGGCGGGTGCGTCCGGGTCGTCGACTTCATGCCGCCGCGCGGCGAGGCGCCCGACCTCGTGCGGGTGGTGGAGGGTGTGCGGGGCCGGGTGGAAATGCGCACGGAACTGCTGCTGCGCTTCGAATACGGCGCCGTGATCCCCTGGGTGCGGCACCGTGGGGGAGAGGTGGCGGTGATCGCCGGTCCCAACGCCGCCTGGCTCCAGTCGCCCGTAGAGCTCGCCCAGGACTCCCGCCTCCGCGGGACGACCGGGTCCTTCTCCGTCACGGAGGGAGACCGGGTGCCGTTCGTGCTCACCTGGCAGCAGTCGTGGCGGGACCGGCCGCGGCGGCTGGAGGCGGCCGGGGAACTGGCCGCCACCGACCGGCTCTGGCGGCAGTGGCTCGGCGGCTGCCGCTATCAGGGGGAGTACGGCGAGGCCGTGGGCAGCAGCCTCCTCGCGCTCAAGGCCCTCACGTACGCCCCCACCGGCGGCGTCGTCGCGGCGCCGACGACGTCGCTGCCGGAGTGGATCGGGGGCTCGCGCAACTGGGACTACCGCTACAGCTGGCTGCGCGACGCGTCGTTCACCCTCCGGGCGCTGATGGACGCGGGGTACGCCGACGAGGCGACGGCCTGGCGTGACTGGCTGCTGCGGGCGGTCGCGGGGGACCCGGCCGACCTGCAGATCATGTACACGGTCGACGGCAGCAGGCACATCCCCGAGTGGACTCTCGACTGGCTGCCGGGATACGAGGGGTCGCGGCCGGTGCGGATCGGCAACGGCGCCTCCGGCCAGTTCCAGCTCGACGTGTACGGCGAGGTGATCGACTGCCTCTACCAGGCCAAGGAGGCGGGCCTGCGGCCGGACGAGGAGGCCTGGGAGCTGCAGCGCGCGCTCATGGACTATCTGGAGGGAGCGTGGCGTGAGCCCGACAACGGGCTCTGGGAGGTGCGCGGCCCGCGCCGCGACTTCGTCCACTCCAAGGTCTTCGCCTGGGTGGCGGCGGACCGGATGGTCCGCTCCGTCGAGAAGCAGGGCCTCGACGGCCCGGCCGGCCGCTGGCGCGCCCTGCGCGAGGAGATCCACCGGGACGTGTGCGCGCACGGCTACGACGCCGACCGGAACACCTTCACCCAGTTCTACGGGTCGAAGGGCCTCGACGCGGCCCTGCTGCTCATCCCTCGGCTCGGCTTCCTGCCGGTGGACGATCCCCGCGTCGCGGGCACGGTCGACGCCGTGTGCCGGGAGCTGACGGAGGACGGCCTCGTCCTGCGTTACCGGCCCGAGGCCGACCACGTGGACGGACTGCCGGGCGGCGAAGGCGTCTTCGTCGCCTGCTCCTTCTGGCTCGCCCACGCGCTCGCCCTGCTCGGCCGCCGCGAACGGGCGCGGCGCCTGTTCGAGCGCCTGCTGTCGCTGCGCAACGACGTCGGCCTGTTATCGGAGGAGTACGACGCCGGCCGCGGGCGACAGGTCGGCAACTTCCCCCAGGCTTACAGCCACGTCTCCGTCGTCAACGCGGCCCAGGCTCTGGCGGCGCCGGGTCCATCTGCCTGACAGATGTCGTCCATCTGTTTCCCGCGCGTCTCGCGACCTACCCCGCGCCACCTGCCGCGTTGCATGATGCAAGTGAGGGCCGGGCAGGTCCGGGGAAACCCGCGACCGCGGCCCTGCCGGGGGAAAGAGGTGACGCATCATGGTGCAACCAGGTCTGGCACGACGCCCGGACGCGACGGAGCTGCGCCAGACGTACGATCGCGCGGGCTCGACCGTTCCCGCGCAAATCATGGACGGAGTGACGCTCCTCGCCGGGCTCTACCTCGCCATCTCGCCGTGGGTCGTGGGCTTCGCCGGATTCGGCGGCCTGGCGATCAACAACCTGATCGTCGGGCTGACGGTCGCGGCGCTCGCGCTGAGCTGCGCGTCGGCGTTCGGCCGCACGTACGGCGTGAGCTGGGTGCTGCCGGTGCTGGGCGTCTGGACGATCATCGCGCCGTGGGTGATCCGCGGACAGCCGGCCACCACCGCGACCATCTGGGACAACGTGGTCACCGGGGCGATCATCTTCCTGTTCGGCCTCGGCGCGCTGGCGTTCGCGGCCAACTACCGGCAGCACGAAAGCGGCGGCCGGCGACGGGGGGTCGGCGCACCGGGCGGCCAGTGGTAGCCGCGAACGCGGCCAGGCCGCGTACCCGTCCCTGACGTCGTCGGGCCCGCGTACGCGTCCTGGCCGGCCGCATGGAAGGGGGCGGGGGATAACCGGTTGCGGCCGCGCGCGGACGCGTGGGAGAGTGCGACCGCTTCACAGCACGCGTACAGACGAAGGACTGAGGCCATGGCTTCGGCGACCCGCAGCGGCCGCCCTCGGCACTGAGCGGTCCGCCACCCGGCGGCACCGGCGCAGGCAGTGCCGTCACCGTTTCACGGCGGCCCCACGCCGCGGTGCTCCGCGCACCGTCCGCGTCCCCGATGGGGACGGCCCCCGCGCGCTCAACGTCCGCTAGACGTGGCGGGAGCGCGCTCCCCTTCGTCATCAACGTGAGGTTCAATCACCGTGGACATCGATGTCCAGAGCTTTGCCGTGGCCAACCTTCGCCGCCGCCCCGAGGTCGTCGAGACCGGCGGCTTCGTCGTCGGGATCGATCCCGGAACCCGCAGCCCGCACGTCAACTACGCCACCCCCCTGCCCGGAGCCCGGCCGTCCGCGCGGGACGTCGCGGCGCTGGTCGGGGCGTTCCGCGAGCGCGGGCTCAAGCCCCGGCTCGAGTTCGCGCCGGACGCCGCGCCCGGCGTGGAGCCGGCGCTCGCCCAGGCGGGCTTCGGCGTGGAGGCGGTGCACGACTATCTCGTCTGCACCCCGGACACGCTGACGCCGCGTAGGGACGGCGGTCCCCTGGTGGAGACGCCGGTCGCGGACCAGGACTACCTGTTGATCGACGCCGCTCTGTCCGAGGCGTTCGGCGCCGAGTTCGCCGCCTCACCGGAAGGCGCGGCCCGGCTGCGCCGCCTGCAGGAGAGCGGCGGGGCGGTGCGGTTCGTCCGGGCGCGGGACGGCGGGTGCGCCGGCGCGGCCACCTGCTCCGCCCCCGCCGTCGGCACGTCGGAACTCGCCGGTGTCGGCACGCGCCCGGCCTTCCGCGGCCGGGGTGTCGCCGCCGCGGTCACCGCCGCGCTGACCGCCGAGATGTTCACCCGTGGCGCGCGGTCGGTGTGGCTCGAGTACGGCGGCGAGGGGTCGCGGCGCGTCTACGAACGCGTCGGCTACCGGCCGTCGGGCACCCGCCTGTACATGTCGCTCGAGGAGTGACCCGTCCGGGACCGGTCGCCGGCCGGTGATCGTCCGGCCGGCGGCTCGCACGGCGGCGGGCCTCCGGGTCCGCCGCCGGCGCCGTACGGCTGTGTGGCGTATCTCACCGAGGACGGGCCGCGACCGTGAGGACCAGCGGAAGTGTCGCGCAGCGGCGGCCCGAATCTGGTCATTTGCCGGTTTTTGGACCGTGTCTTACTTGTTATCTACTATGCTTCCCGTGTCGCGCCGGTGTGCGGTCCTCAACCCGAGGACGACCGGCGACCGCCGAATCCCGGACGTCATCCATCCCGGGAACCGGGGACCCATGTCTCTTGGGGTGAATCCGGACCATCCGGTAGGGCTACTCCTGGCCCGAACCCGTCAGCTAACCCGGTAGGCGGCCAAGGAGAGGAGAGCGCGTGGAGTGTCGGCTCCACCTGCCGATCCGGTCCGCGTCGCATCGACGGACCGCTTGCCCGCCCTGGAACGTCTCCAGGCTTCCGGGGTGATGGCGCGCCCGTGACGGGCTGCCACATCTCCCGTTTCTGATTCCGCCCCGCCGGGGGGCCGTGCCCTCGTACGGCCGTGCCGTCGTGCCGTCGTGCCGTCGTGCCATCACGCCCCGGAGGGCCGGTTCGTCATGTCTTAAAGCGCGCCATGAGGAGCCTCCGATTTCCAGCGATCCCATAGCTCGGCAACTGCTCGACGCCGTCCGCCCGGAACTGGGCTACCGCGAACGAGCGGGAAAACATACGAAGTTCGGCGAATGGTACGCCGACAACGTGGCCAAGGACCCCGACTTCAAGACCGCCCCCTGGTGCGACATGTTCGTCTCCTGGGCGGCGAACCGGGCCGGGGTGCAGGACCATGTCGGCGAGTTCGCGCTGACCACACGGCACGCCAAGTGGTTCAAGAAGCAGCACGCCTGGAGCGACAAGCCCGAGCCGGGCGCGGTGGTCTTCTTCGACTGGTCGGGAACCAAGAACGTCCGCGACATCGACCACGTCGGCGTGGTCGAGAAGGTCGTGGGCGGGAAGGTCCACACGATCGAGGGCAACGTCGACGGCGTCTGGCTGAAGCGCAAGGTGCGCGACAAGAACAAAATCGTCGGGTACGGCCTGCCGCGCAAGGTCAAGCCGACGCCGAAGGCGACGGTGACGGTCCAGCCCGTGGCCGCGGTGAACGCGAGCGTCCAGGGTCCGGCCGGGCCCACCACCAGGAACATGGCGGCGCAACAGGGGCAGTCTCCCGACGTCGTGTGGTCGCCGGGCGACGCCGTCCTGCCGGCCGGTCTGCTCTTCGCGGTGGTCTCCACCGCCGTGACCGGGCTCCGGTTCAGGGCCGCGGCGGCGCCCTCCGTCGGACGGCACCGCAGGCGCCGCACCCGCTGACCTCCGCCGGCCGCGTCCCGGACAAGCGGGCCGGTCACTGCTGGAGGAGGTGCTTCATCTCCGTGATCTCGTCCGACTGGCCGGAGACGACGGACGCCGCCATCCGCCGGGCCGGCTCGTACGCTCCGCCGCGCAGTTCGTCCCGGGCCATGCTGACGGCGCCCTCGTGGTGCCGGATCATCATGGTGAGGAAGGCCCGGTCGAAGGCCCGCCCGGACAATCCTTCGAGGCGTCGCATGTCCTCGGGGGACATCATGCCGGGCATGGCGTGGTGGGCCGGCGCGGCGCTCTCGTCGGGCGCCCGCTCGCCCAGGCGGTGAGCCAGCCGCTCATCGTGCGGATCTCGGCAGCCTGGGCGGCCTCGATCCGCTCGGCGAGCCGCCTGACCCGGGCGTCGGCCGCCCGGCTGCCGGCCAGCTTCGACATCTCCACCGCCTGACGATGGTGCGGGATCATCATCCGGGCGAACATGACGTCCTGCTCGTTGTGGCCGGCCGCCGGCGTCGTGGCGGCCAGTGCGGCGACCGGGGCGGCGACCGGGGCGGCGACCGGGGCGGCGACCGGGGCGGCGGGCAAGGCGGCGGGCGGGGCCGGCGTGCCGGCGAAGGCCGCGGTGCCGTACCCGCCCGTGCCGCTCAGCAGAGCGGCCGCCAGCAGGGCCGAGGGCAGCACGCGTCCGCTCATCGCAACCACCTCCGTATTCGTCCGGACACGGTGACTGGGCCGGAACGGGGCGACGGCCCGGCCCGCGGTGGCGGTCCGGCCCGCGGTGGCGACCCGGCACGCGGTGGCACGCCGGAAGCCGCGGGGCCTGTCCGCCCGCGAAACCTCCGCCGTGCCCGGACGCGACGCCCCCGCCGTCCGCCCCGGGAGACGTGCCCGGCCGGATGCCGGTCATGCCTCCCGGGCCTCCTGCCGGTCGGGGGGCCACGAGGTCCCTCGGAAGGCGGCGGGTCAGCACTGGCCGTCGGCGAGCACCCAGTGATCCGGGCCGGTCTGCCGGAGCGCGTGGACGGTGAACGTGTTCCACAGGCCCATCGCGTCGTTCGACCCCTTGGCGTAGGTGTGGCCGCCGGACTGGTACGCCCGTCCCGCCGTGGTGTGGGCGTAGTTGCTCGCCCGTACGCACGTCCCGGCCGGCGTGCCGCCGGGCGAGGGGGTGGGGCTGGGGCTGGGGCTGGGCTGGGCGCCGCCGTCCAGGCCGAAGAACCGGGCGTCGTGGTAGGCCGAGCAGATCGTGTCGAGGAAGTACGCCGCGGTGGCGCCGCACTGGTCGGGGGCGCCGCCGGGATCGACGGGGAGGCCGTGACCCATGCCGCCGATCTCGTAGAGGCGGACGTCGTCGTCGCCGTAGACGGTGAGCGTGGTGCCGCCGGTGAGCGACCGTGTGGCGGTGGGGGCGGGGGAGACGCCCCGCACGTTCGCCCACTGGTCGCGCAGCTGCCTCCCGTTGGCGGGGACGACCGTGTAGTCCGACTGGCCCTGCCAGACGGCCACCCGGGGATACGGCCCCGCGTAGCCGGGATAGGCGTTCCGGACCAGGTCACCCCACTGCTGCGGGGTCCTGCTCGCCGGGCCGTACTGGCAGCCGGACGCCTCGATCAGGCTGCTCGCGCAGCGGTACGCGAGACCGGCCGCGATCGACCCGGCGGCGAAGACGTCCGGGTAGGTCGCCAGCATGACGGCGGACATCGCCCCGCCCGCCGACAGCCCGGACACGTAGACCCGCGCGGGGTCGGTCCCATAGGCGGCGACCGCGTACGCCACCATGGCGCGGATGGACGCGGCCTCGCCCTGCCCCCTGGTGGTGTCGCCGGTCTGGAACCAGTTGAAGCAGCTGGACGCGTTGTTGGCGCTGCTCGTCTGCGGCAGCACAAGGGCGAAGCCCCACCGGTCGGCGTACTCGCGCCAGCCCGAGTCGGCGAAGTAGCCGCTCGCGTTCTGGGTGCAGCCGTGCAGGAGCACCACGAGCGGCCGGCCGCCGGGCAGGCCGTCGGGACGGTAGGCGTACATCGCGAGGTTGCCGGGATTGGAGCCGAACGACGCGACCTGGGCCAGTGACGCGGCCCGCGCGGGTGGGGCGCCCGAGCCGAGCAGGCCGGCCAGGACGAGAAGGAGGACGGCGACGGCGGCGACCGCTCGCGGCGGCCGGGCGGGGAGGGGGGTGACCATGGCGACTCCTCGGAAGACCGGGCTCACCGAGCCTTTCCGGGCACGGTAGAACGCCGGTAAGCGCCCGGACATGTTCGCCGGACACACTTTTCGCCAGGCTGTCATGGCGTCCGCCAGCAGAGCGGACATAGGTCCGCTCAGCGGTCATGTCAGAGGCTTCCGCTGGCTGCCGTCACGTCACGGCGGAGTGAGCCTGGGCATCCCGAACTGTTCCCTGCGCCGTCAGGCGGACGGAGACGGGTGGACAGGGTCTAAAGTTGACTCGGCGAGTTCGAGCGGAAGAGGCGTTCATGGCACGAGGCGACACCGGACCTGACTTCATCGAGGCGCTGGCGCGCGGCCTCGATGTCATCAGGGCGTTCCAGCCGGGCCGCCCGGTCATGTCCCTGACCGAGGTGGCGGCCGCGACCGGCCTGGCCCGGCCGACCGCGCGGCGCATCCTGCTCACGCTGCAGGAGCTGGGATACGCCCGGCCGGAGCAGGGCGGCTTCGCCCTCACCCCGCGGGTGCTCGAACTCGGCGTCTCCTACGTCCGCTCGACCGGGCTGTGGGAGGTCGCCCGGCCGCATCTGGAACGGCTGGTCGCCCAGACGCGCGAATCGTCGTCGATAGCCCAGCTCGACGGGTCCGACATCGTGTACGTCGCCCGGGTGGCCGTACCGAAGATCGTCGCCCTCTCGGTGCAGATCGGGACGCGGTTCCCGGCGCTGCAGACGTCCCTGGGCAAGGTGCTGCTCGCCGCGCTGCCGCCGGACGAGCTGGAGCGGGTGCTGACCGAGCCGAGCCGGTCGGGCATCGAGCCGCGGTGGCGGCCCGGCCGGGAGGAGCGCGACGCGATGCTGCGCGAGGTGCGGGCGAAGGGCTGGGCGCTGACCGACGAGCAGCTCGCCCTCGGGATCCGGTCGGTGGCCGCGCCGCTGCGCGACGGCTCGGGGAAGGTCATCGCGGCGGTCAACGTGAACAGCCACGCCGCCGAGACCTCGCTGGACAGGCTCACCGGGGAGCACCTGCCCCTGCTGCTCACGACGGCCGGGGCGATCAGCGCCGACTGGGCGCTCTACGAGTCGGTCCCGCAGGTCACCGCCTCCTGACTACTGAGGAGCCGCGTGCGCGGCGACCTTTCTACTCGCCGTGCTGCCGGCGCACCATCTCGGTGATCCAGACGGGCGCGAACGGCGACGTGCAGCCCGGGGGCGTCGGGTAGTCCTTGAGCACCTCCAGGCGCTCACCGATGTCGATCGCACGGGCGCGGTGCTCGGGGTGCTCGATCCCGATCTGGGCCAGGCAGTGGTTCATCGCCCATTGCAGGCGATCCGGCGCGTTCTTCATCTCCGCCTCGACGACGTCGAGCAGTCCTGCGAGGTCGAGGCCCTCGGGCTTCTTCGCCACGCGTTCGGTGGTCAGTGCCCAGCCCGCGCTCGCGACCACCGGATCCGGATCGGCGGACCAGGCCAGGCGCAGCTCTTCGGCGTGCGGGTTCTTCTTCACCACGTAGTTCACGAGCCAGTCGTGCACCTTGGGCGAGCGCGCCTCTCGCAGCATGGCGTCCAACTCGTCACGCTCGAACGCCTTCGGTCGGCAGATCAGGAGCGCCAGCAGCCGCGCCGCCGTGTCGTCCGTCTCCCAGAGCCTGCGGGCGAGTTCGTGCTGCGTCTTCAGCCGCTTCGCGAGCGCGCGCAGCTTGCCGAGGTTGACACCGTGATCGTCGCCGTGTCTCTCGTTCACCTCGCGGGCCCTGGGGTCCTCGAGTCCGGCGAGCTCGGTCATCACCTCGGCCACGGTCGTCTCGGTCAGGGTCGTCTCGGTCACCGTCGTCCCGGCCATCTCGGCCTCCCGTCCGTCACGTACGCGATCAGTCCTCAGCGAGCCCCGCCGGGGATGAGGACTATCCTGCCCGAGGCGGTGCCGGCGGTCTGGCGCTCCCAGGCGACCGCGGCATCCTCCAGCGGCACGCGCTCGTGGGCGACGGACAGCCGCCCGGCCACGGACTGCTCGGCCACGAACACGATCGAGGCGGCCCGCTGCTCCGGGGTCAGCTCGTTGTTGGTGTATCCCAGCAGCCGCAGTGACCTGCCGCGCAGCGTGGAGGAGTCGATCGGGCAGGTCTCGTCCGCCGAGGAGCCGAGGTTGACCCATCGGCCCCCGGGCCGCAGGGCGCGCGCCGCGGCGGCCGCGGGCGCGCCGAAGAGCGGGTCGAGCACGAGGTCGGCGGGCCCGTCGCACGCCTCGGCGAAGCGGGCCGCCAGCGTGGCGACGTCACCGGTGTCGAGCGCCACCACGGCGTCCGCGCCCGCCTGCCGGGCGCGTGCCGCGGCGGCGGGGGAGCGGGCGCCCGCCACGACCCTGCGGGCGCCGGCGATCCGCGCGATCCGTACGGCGGCCTGCCCGACCACGCCGCCCGCGCCGAGCACCACCACCTGTTCGCCGGGGGCGAGCTCGCCGCGCCAGGTCAGCGCCAGGTGCGCGGCGACGGCCGAGAGCCCGAGCGCGGCGACCGCGACCGGATCGGCCCCGGCGGGCAGCTCGACGAGGTCGCGGGCGGGCACGGCCGCCACCTGCGCCATGCTGCCGTCGCCCGGCGCCATCCCGGCCGAGGTCGCGAACCACACCGGCCGCCCGTCCGCGGTTCCGGCCCCCTGCACCCCCGGCACGTACGGCGTGCGCGGCCGGCCGAAGTAGGACGTGCCGCTCGCGCAGAGCAGGTCGAGCGGCGTGACGGGCGCCGCGCCGACCTCGACCAGCGTCTCGCCGGGCCCGGCGGCGGGCACGGGCAG
>NZ_JBFAOO010000061.1:0-37736 GCF_040675265.1 Microbispora sp. NPDC049633 | reverse complement strand
CGAGGCGTGGTCGCCGTACGCCGCGAGCGAGCCTCGGCCGGGCTCGTGCGGGCGGCGCAGGAGGTCGCGCGGTGGGTGGACTCCCAGCTGGAGCTGGCCGAGCTCGACCGCTCCCGGACCATGCTGATGGAGGCGGAGGTCCGGGCGCTGCGGGCGCAGATTTCGCCCCACTTCATCTACAACTCGCTGACCACCATCGCGTCGTTCGTCCGCACCGACCCCGAGCAGGCCAGGGAACTGCTGCTGGAGTTCGCCGACTTCACCCGCTACTCCTTCCGGCGGCACGGCGACTTCACCACCCTGGCCGAGGAGCTGCGCTCGATCGACCGCTACCTCACGCTCGAGCGGGCCAGGTTCGGCGACCAGCTCCAGGTCACGCTGCGCATCGCGCCGGAGGTGCTGCCCGTGGCCGTGCCGTTCCTGTGCCTGCAGCCGCTCGTGGAGAACGCCGTACGGCACGGCCTGGAGGCCAAGCCGGGGGTGGGCCGGATCACGCTCGTCGCCGAGGACGCGGGCGCGGAGTGCGTCATCACCGTCGAGGACGACGGCGTCGGCATGGACCCCGAACGGCTGCGGCGGGTGCTGGCGGGGGAGGACCGCTCGGGCGCGGGCGGCATCGGCGTGGCCAACGTCGACGAGCGGCTGCGCCAGGTGTACGGCGACGAGTACGGCCTCGTGGTGGAGACCGGGGAGGGCGCCGGCACCAAGGTCGCCGTACGGGTCCCCAAGTACCACCCCGGCGTCCGCACATGACCGAGGATCGTCCCCTCGCGTCCTGACCATTCGAAAAGCTGTGCGTATCAGTCTGATTACTGTTAGTGTCCGCACCGGTCAGGTCGCCCCTTGCTCGGAGGATCTAAGCCGATGAGTGTGACGATCGAGTTCGGCCGGCACGGGACGCTGTGCCCCTGGACCCGGGACGATACGCGCGACCTGCCGGAAGGATTCCGGTGCGAGATCGAGGACGGGAACCTCCTGGTCGTGAACTCCCCCGTCCCCGAGCACCAGTACGTCGCCAACCGGCTCATGCGCCTGCTGAATGACGCGGCCGAGGACGCCGGGCTGCTCCGCCGCCGTCCGGGCTGACCCGGACCACCGCGATCCGAGCTGTGATGCGGTCGTGATGAGGAGGCGTTGACTTCCGTACGTTCCGGTCATCACTCTCTTATGGATCGGTCGGTGAGAGGGGTGATCGTGAGCGGTCTGCGGGTTCTGGCGGTGGACGACGAGCAGCCCGCGCTGGAGGACGTCGCCTACCTGCTGCGCGCGGACCCCCGCATCGGCGATGTGCTCACGGCCCGCGACGGAGCCGCCGCGCTGCGGCTGCTCGACCGCGCGATCGCGGACGGCAGGCCGGTGGACGCGGTCTTCCTCGACATCCGCATGCGCGGGCTCGACGGAGTGGTGCTGGGGCGGCTGCTGACCCAGTTCACCCGGCCCCCGAAGATCGTCTTCGTGACGGCGTACGAGGCCCACGCCGTCGACGCGTTCGAGCTGAAGGCCGAGGACTACCTGCTCAAGCCCGTACGGCCGGAGCGGCTGGCCGAGGCGATCCGCCGGGTGTGCGGCAGCCGGGGCGAGCCGGGGGAAGGGCCGCAGGCGGACACCATCCCGGTCGAGCTGGGCGGCGTCACCCGGTTCGTGGCCAGCACCGAGGTGCGCTACGTCGAGGCGCAGGGCGACTACGCGCGGCTGCACACGGCGACCGGCAGCCACCTGGTCCGCATCCCGCTGGCCACGCTGGAGGAACGCTGGGCGTCGGCCGGGTTCCTGCGCGTCCACCGCAGTCACCTCGTCGCGGTCAAGCACATCGACGAGCTGCACATCGACTCGGGCAAGTGCGTGGTGCGGGTGGGCGACACAGAGATCCCGGTGAGCCGCCGCCACACCCGCGAGCTGCGCGACCTGCTCGTCCGCCGGGCCAGGAAGGGCCAGGCCCGGTGAGCGCCGCGGAGCCCGGGCGGTGACCGGCAAGCCCCGCAGGGCGGCGACGGGCGCGCGCGGACAGGCCGAGGGGACGGCGCCGGGCGGAAAGCCCCGCAGGGTGACGGTGACCAGCCCCCGCACGGCGGCGGCGCGCAGGCCGCGGCACCCGCTCACCCGGGAGATCGACGAGCAGACCCGCCTGGGCGAGGTCTACATGGGCTCGCTGGTGCGGACCCAGTTCCGCCTGGCGTTGTTCGTCTGCACCGTGCTGGCCTGCGTCGTGGGCGGCCTGCCGCTGCTGTTCCTGCTGGCCCCCGAGTTGCGCGCGGCCCAGCTGCTCGGGCTGCCGCTGCCGTGGGTCGTGCTCGCGGGGCTGGTCTACCCGGCGCTCGTCGCGGGCGCCTGGCTGTACGTGCGGCAGGCCGAGCGCAACGAGCGGGACTTCGCCGACCTCGTGGAGCGCCGGTGAGGACGGCACGCCGGTGAGCCAGATCGCCGCGGTCGTCCTGGTGATGCTGGCGACTGTGCTCATCGGCGCGTTCGGCATCCGGATGTCCCGCACCACGTCGGACTTCTACGTCGCCTCGCGCACGGTCTCGCCGCTGTGGAACGCCTCGGCGATCGGGGGCGAGTACCTGTCGGCGGCCTCCTTCCTCGGCATCGCGGGCCTGATCCTCACCTTCGGCGCGGACATGCTGTGGCTGCCGGTCGGCTGGACCGGCGGTTATCTCGTGCTGCTCGTGCTGGTGTCGGCGCCGCTGCGGCGGTCGGGGGCCTACACCCTGCCCGACTTCGCCGAGGCGCGTCTGGAGTCGATGGCGGTGCGGCGGCTGTCGAGCGTGCTCGTCGTGCTGATCGGCTGGCTGTATCTCATGCCGCAGTTCCAGAGCGCCGGGCTGGTCTTCCGTACGATCACCGGGGCGCCGCCGTGGGCGGGCAGCCTGCTGGTGGCGGTGGTGGTCGCGACCAACGTGCTGTCGGGCGGCATGCGGTCGATCACCTTCGTCCAGGCGTTCCAGTACTGGCTGAAGCTGACCGCTCTGGCGGTGCCGCTGGCGTTCATGCTCGTGGCCTGGTGGTCCGACGGCTCGCCGGGGCTCGCCCCGGGGGACGAGTGGGCGCTGCCGCTGCACGGGCGCGAGCATCCGGTCTACGAGACGTACTCGCTGATCCTCGCGACGTTCCTCGGGACGATGGGGCTGCCGCACGTGCTCGTCCGCTTCTACACCAACCCCGACGGCCGGGCCGCCCGCCGCACCACGCTCCTCGTGCTGACGCTGCTCGGCGCCTTCTACCTGATGCCCGCCGTGTACGGCTACCTCGGCCACGTATACGGCATGCCGGAGAGCGACACGGTGGTCATCGCGCTGCCCGGCCGGCTGGTCGGCGGGCCGGTGGGCGAGTTCCTGACCGCGCTGGTGACCGCGGGGGCGTTCGCGGCGTTCCTGTCGACGTCGTCGGGGCTGACGGTGTCGGTCGCCGGGGTGATCGCGCAGGACATCCTGCGCGGCGGGGTGCGCGCGTTCCGCGTCGCGACCGTGCTCGCGGTGCTCGTGCCGCTCGCGCTGGCCGGGGCGGCCCGGTCGCTGCCGGTGGCGACGGTGGTGGGGCTGGCGTTCGCCGTGGCCGCCTCGTCGTTCTGCCCGCTGCTCGTGCTGGGCATCTGGTGGCGCAGGCTGACGACGGCGGGCGCGATGGCGGGGCTGCTGGCCGGCGGAGGGCTGGCCTGCGCGGCGGTCGTGGTCACCATCACCGGCGGACCGCACACCGGCTGGGCGGGGTCGCTGCTGGCCCAGCCGGCGGCCTGGACGGTGCCCGTGTCGTTCACGGTCATGGTGGTGGTGTCGTTGCTGACGCCGTCGCGGGTGCCGCGCGGCGTCGCGCGCACCATGGTCCGCCTGCACACCCCGGAGACGCTGAACGTCGACCGCGGCGACTGGCATCCGCGGTACATGTAGGTCGTCCGCCGGTGTCCGCCGGACCGCTCGGCGCGTGCAAACGACCATTCGTCGCACGGACGCGCCATGTGAACGAGCGGGCGGTACGGCTGGGCGACGCGGCGGGCATCGGGACTCGTCGGCGCACGCGTCGCACTCCTACGTTGAAGTGATTCAGATCACTATGCCGGAGGAGATCTTGTGACCGTCCAGCACGATCCATCGGTTTATGAACGTATACAGGCGGGTGAGCCGTTCCAGGAGCTGCGCCGTCGCTACCGTTCCTGGGCCTTCCCCATGACCGTCGCCTTCCTGGCGTGGTATCTGCTCTATGTGGTGCTCTCCGGGTTCGCCCGCGACTTCATGGGCACCAAGCTGTTCGGCAACATCAACGTCGCCCTCGTCTTCGGCGTGCTGCAGTTCGTGTCGACGTTCCTGATCGCCTGGGCGTACTCGCGGCACGCTGCGGCCAAGCTCGACCCGATCGCCGACGAGCTGCGCGCCGAGGCCGAGAGCCGCGACGAGGTCGGGGAGGGCACCAAGTGAGTCACGAGACGCTGTCCACGATCCTCTTCGTCGTCTTCGTCGCCGGCACGCTCGCGATCACGTTCTGGGCCAGCCGCAACACCAAGAGCGCGTCCGACTTCTACGCCGGCGGCCGGTCGTTCAGCGGCCTGCAGAACGGCCTGGCGATCGGCGGCGACTACATGTCGGCCGCGTCGTTCCTCGGCATCGCCGGCATCATCGCGCTGTCGGGCTACGACGGCTTCCTCTACTCCATCGGCTTCCTCGTGGCCTGGCTGGTGGCGCTGCTGCTCGTCGCCGAGCTCATGCGCAACTCCGGCAAGTACACGATGGCCGACGTGCTGGCGTTCCGGATGTCGCCGCGCCCTGTCCGTACGGCGGCCGGCGTCTCCACGATCGTCGTGAGCATCTTCTACCTGCTCGCGCAGATGGTCGGCGCGGGCGCGCTCGTCGGCCTGCTGCTCGGCGTCCACTCCGAGGCCGGCAAGATCTGGACGATCATCGCGGTCGGCCTACTGATGATCATCTATGTCGTGTTCGGCGGCATGAAGGGCACCACCTGGGTGCAGATCGTCAAGGCCGTCATGCTGATGGTCGGCGCGGCGCTGATCACCCTGCTCGTGCTCGGCAAGTTCGGCTTCAACCTGTCCGGGCTGCTCGGCGACGCCGCGAGCGCGAGCGGCAAGGGCGAGGCGTTCCTCAAGCCCGGTCTCAAGTACGGCACGGACGCCCAGGGCGTCTGGGGCAAGATCGACCTGATCAGCCTCGGCCTGGCCCTGGTGCTCGGCACCGCCGGCCTGCCGCACGTCCTCATCCGCTTCTACACCGTGCCGACCGCGAGGGACGCCCGCAAGTCGGTCATGTGGGGCATCGGCATCATCGGCGTGTTCTACCTGCTGACGCTGGTGCTCGGCTTCGGCGCCGCGGCCGTGGTGGGCTCGAAGACGATCGCCGAGGCCGACAAGGCCGGCAACACGGCGGCCCCGCTGCTCGCCCAGCAGGTGGGCCAGGACCTCTTCGGCGACGTCGGCGGCACGGTCCTGCTGGCGGTCATCGCGGCGGTCGCGTTCGCCACGATCCTCGCGGTCGTCGCGGGCCTGACCCTCGCATCCTCCTCCAGCTTCGCCCACGACCTGTACGCGCACGTCTTCAAGCGGGGCACCGCCACCGAGCGCCAGGAGGTCGTGGTCGCCCGCGTCGCCGCGTTCGTGATCGGCGCGGTCGCGATCGCGCTGAGCATTTTCGCCCAGTCGCTCAACGTGGCCTTCCTCGTCTCGCTGGCCTTCGCGGTGGCCGCGTCGGGCAACCTGCCGGCGATCCTCTACAGCCTCTTCTGGAAGAGGTTCAACACGGCGGGCGCGGTCTCGGCCATCTACGGCGGCCTGGTCTCCGCCGTGGTGCTGGTGATCTTCTCGCCGGTCGTCTCCGGCGCGCCGACGGCGATGTTCCCCGACGCCGACTTCCACCTGATCCCGCTGTCGAACCCGGGCATCTTCTCGATCCCGATCGGCTTCCTGTGCGGCTACCTCGGCACGATCCTCAGCAAGGAGTACAACGCTCCGAAGTACGCCGAGATCGAGGTCCGCTCGCTGACCGGCCTCGGAGCCGAGAAGGCCACGAGCCACTGACACCGGTTCCCGGCCGTACGTCGCCGGCCTTCCGGCGGTGCCACCCACCGCCGCCGGGGGCCGGCACCCCCATACGCCCGGCCGCGCCTCGCTGCGCCACCCACCGCAGCCCGGCGCGGCCGGGCGTATGCGTGCCCTGTCCCTCGCGTCATGGTGTTGGGGCACCCGCTCTGGTTATGGTTCGGTCCGTGGACAGCCCTCTCCAGACGGCCAAGGCCTGGTCGCGTTCGCGCTCGCGGAGAGGGACGCTGCCGCCCGACGGCGACGCCCGCACCCGCATCCTCGACGCCGCCGAGGAACTGTTCGCGGGCGGCGGCTACGAGGCCACGCCGACCGCGCGCATCGCCGAACTGGCCGGAGTGCCCAAGGGCCTGGTCTTCCACTACTTCCCGCGCAAGATCGACGTACTGATCTCGCTGGTGGACGAGCGCACCGTGGTGGTCGAGGAGGAGGTCGAGGCGGTCCCCGGCGACGCGGCGGGCGCGCTGTCGCGGCTCGCCCGCAGGCTGCCGCTGCGCGCGTCCCCCGCGATGCGGCGCATCCTGTTCCGGGAGGCCGACACCCACCTGTCCGTACGGGAGCGGCTCGGCCGTCTCAACGCCGAGATCATCCGCCGGGCCAGGTTCGCCCTGGAGCTCGCCCTGCCGGGCGGGCGCGGTGACGCCGCACGGCTGGAGGCCGCCGCCGCGACCTTCGCCGCGGTCCTGCTCTACCAGGAGAGCATCTGCCTGCTCACCGGTCACCACATCGACCCCGACGCGGTCGCGGAGCTGATCGCGGGCGCCCTGCGCTGACGAGGGCCACACCGTCGGTGGTCAGGCGGGCACCATCTCCTGCGACTCCTCCCGCTCGTCGCGGGGCCGTACGGGCGCCGCGTCCTCGCCGTGGGCCGCGTCGTGCGGGGAGTCGTCGAGCAGGGACAGGAGCTCGTCCATCGCCTCGCGCAGGTGGCCGACGACGCTCCAGACGTCGGGCAGCCGGGTGGGGCAGGCGACGACGCCGATGTCCAGGCGGCCGTCGTAGGACGCGCAGGTGACGCTGAGCCCTCCGGTGGCGTCGGTGACCACCGACAGCGGGTGGTAGGACAGCATCCGGGCGCCGCAGAGATACAACGGCACGCGAGGACCGGGCACGTTCGACACGATGAGGTTGACTCCCGCCCCCGCGACGCCCGCGAGGCGGAACACCACCGGCGTGGCCAGCGCCGCGAAGGCGTTCGGCAGCATCGCGCACACGTCGTCCAGCCACGTGCGGTGGGACACGGCGAAGCGCCGCTTGGCGGCGGCCAGCGCGGCGCGTACGGCCGTCAGCCGCTCACGCGGGCAGGCGACGTCGGTGGCCAGCGGCGTGACCATCGCCGAGATGCGGTTGCCGACCCGCCCCTGCGCCGCCTCGCCGGACGACCCGCCGGAGTGAGGGCGCAACGCCACCGGCACGGCGGCCACCAGCGGCCGGTCGGGCAGCGCGTCGTGGGCGATCAGCCATCGCCGCAGCGCCGAGGCGCACAGCGTCATCACCACGTCGTTCGGGCCCATGCCGAAGGCCCTGGCCACCCGCCTGACCTCCGCCAGCGGCACGGAGCCGAAGGCGACCTCCCGCGTGCCGGAGATCGGGCCGTTGAAGGGCGTGCGCGGCGCGACCAGCGGCCGCGTCTCGGGCAGCGGGCGCGAGTCGCCCGCGAGCGCGCGGGCGGCCTGGGCCACGAGCCGGGCGTCGGGCAGCGCCGCGACCACCGGGATCGCGTCCAGGTCCGCGGCGGCACGGGCGAGCGAGCACAGCGTCTCCACCGGCTGGACGATCGACCGGGCGACCGCCCCGGCGAGCATCGTGAGCAGGCTGGGCGGCACCGGCGGTGCCGGAGCGGGAGGCACGTCCACCCTGCGCGGCAGCGGCGACGGATCGAGCAGCGCGCTCAGGATCTCCGAACCCGACACGCCGTCGATCGCACAGTGGTGCACCTTGATGTAGAGGGCGCAGCGGCCGCCGGCCAGGCCGTGGACGAGGTGCGCCTCCCACAGCGGCCGGCCGCGGTCGAGCCGCCGCGCGTGGACGCCCGCCACGTACGCCGCCAGCTCCCGCTCCCCGCCCGGCGCCGGCAGGGTGGCCTCGTGCACGTGCGCGTCGAGGTCCACGTCCGGATCGTCGAGCCAGTACGGCCGGTCGAGCCCGAAGGGCACGTCGGCCAGGCGCATCCGCAGCGGCGGGGCGAGATGCAGCCGCTCGCGCAGCAGGGCGAGCAGCGCCTGCCTGGTCAGCGTGCCGGACGGCGAGGTCGACGGGTCGAGCACGGCGACACCCGCCACATTGGCCGCGGTCGTCGCCGACTCCACGCTCAGGAACTGCGCGTCGAGTGCCGTCAACTGGCGCATCTCGTCATCCTTCCGCTCACGCCGCCCGATCCGCCGCCGGTCGTCGCCCGGTCCGCCGCCCCGCCGCCGGTCGTCGCCCGGTTCCGGTCCGCCCGGTCGTCGCCGGCCGGCGGTCCTCGCACCCTCGGCGAGCCCCCCGGCGCAGGGCGATCACCGTCCCCGCACCGCGACCATCATCGCCGTGCGGAGTTACCGGCGCATTTCTCCCACGTGCCGCCCGGGGATGTTCAGGCGCGCCCGTGACCTGCGCGAGGAAATCGGGCTCCGCGAGCGGCCGGGCTGGGCGGGCAGGGCGCGCGGAAGGCGCTGGGCGCGGTCAGGCCCGGCCCAGGTGGGCCAGCAGGCGATCGACGGGCCAGGTGTTGACCACGTCGTCCGGGGTGAGCCAGGCCCGCTGCGCGATGCCCACGCCGAACCGCTGGTGGGCCAGGTGCGGGATGGCGTGGGAGTCGCTGTCGATCGAGAACTTCACACCGTGGTGGCGCGCGAGCCGCACGAGATCGGAGGGCAGGTCGGCGCGGTCGGGGTAGGAGTCGATCTCCATGATCGTGCCGGTCCTGGCGGCGGCGCGGAACACCGCCTCCCAGTCCGCGTCCACCGGCGGCCGTTTGCCGATCTTCCGGGTCGTGGGGTGACCGATGACGTGGACGTGCGGGTTCTCGCACGCCGCGATGAAGCGGCGGGTCATCTCCTCCCGCGACTGGGTGAAGTGCGAGTGCACCGACGCGACGCAGACGTCGAACCCGGCCAGCACCTCGGCCGGCCAGTCGACCGAGCCGTCCGGGGCGATGTTCAGCTCGCTGCCGTGCAGCAGCCGCATGTCCGGATAGCTCTTCTGCAGCTCGGTGATGCGGGCGCGCTGGTCGAGGGCCTTGTCGAGGGTCATCCGCTGCATGACCAGGTCGGGCGCGTGGTCGGTCACCGCGTAGTAGGAGTAGCCGCGCAACGCGGCGGCGGCGACCATGTCCTCAAGCGAGGCGATCCCGTCGGTCAGGTCGGTGTGCGTGTGCAGGTCGCCCCGCAGGTCGTGCAGCTCGACCAGGCGCGGCAGCTCGCCGCGCAGCGCGGCCTCCACCTCGCCGCCGTCCTCGCGCAGCGCGGGAGGCACCCACCGCATGCCGAGCGCCTGGTAGATCTCCTCCTCGGTCTGCGAGGCGATGAGGCGGTCGCCGTCGAACAGGCCGTACTCCGACAGCTTCCAGCCTTTCTTGACCGCCATCTCCCGGATGCGGACGTTGTGCTCCTTGCTGCCGGTGAAGTAGACCATCGCGGCGCCCCACGACTCGGCGGGGATCAGCCGCAGGTCGACCTGGAGGCCGCGGTCGGTCCTGACCGAGGTCTTCCGCTCGCCCCTCGCGATGACTTCGGTGACGTACGGCTGCCGCGCGAACAGCTCCATCAGGGCGGGGTCGCCCACGGCGAGGATGTCGATGTCGCCGATCGTCTCGCTCATCCGGCGCAGTGACCCGGCGAAGGCGATCCGGTCGGCGGGCAGCGAGGCGATGACCCGCTCGGCCAGATCGGTGGCGACGCCGAGGTGGACCCGGTCGCCCGAGCGCTCCATGTGCTCGATGCCCTTGAGCAGGTTCTCCTCGGTTTTGGCGCCGAAGCCGCGCAGGCCGTTCAGGCGGCCGGCCCGGATCGCCTCGGCCAGCGCGGCGGGGGAGTCGATGCCGAGCTCCTGGAACAGGAACAGCGCCTTCTTCGGGCCGAGCGAGGGGATCCGGGTCAGTGCGCGCACCCCCTCGGGCACCCGGCCGCGCAGGTCGTCGAGCTGGCGGAAGCTGCCACGCTCGAGGAACTCCTCCATCTTCTTGGCGATGGCCTCGCCCACGCCGGGGATCGACCGCAGAGTCTCCTTGGTGAGATCCTCGGGAAACCCCGCGATGGACTTGGCCGCCCTCTGGTAGCTGCGCACGCGGAAGGCGTCCCCGCCGTTCAGTGCGAAGAGCTCGGCATACTCCTGCAGTGCGGCAGCCGCCTCGTCATTGGCCCGTCCCATGCGTCTCAGGGTAGAAGAAGCGGGAGCGCGCGTTCGAACGAACGCATCCAGTACGGCCAGGTGTGGGTGCCGTTTCCGTAGAAATCCGTCGTCACCTTCACCCCGGCCTTCTGGGCGGCCCTGGCGAAGTTCAGGTTCTGCCGCATGATCGAGGCCTCGGTGCGATCGGTCGATGCGCCGTCCTGACGGCCCGGGTCCAGCGGGCCGGGCTCGCCGTCGCCGGACGACGCGTAGAGGCGCACGCCCTTCAGCCGCCCGGCGAGGTCGGCGGGATTGTGCTCCGGCCAGGCGCTCGGGTCGCCCCACAGGTCCTCGGTGTCCACGCCGTTGTCCGCCATGAACGACCGGTATCCGGGGACGTCGTCGCGAATGTCGAGCACCCCGGAGAACGACGCCGCGGCCTCGAAGACACCCGGATGCCGGGCGGCGTAGACGAACGCGCCGTAACCGCCCATGGAGAAGCCGGCCACCGCGCGGCGCGTGCCGGCGCCGTACCGCGGCTCGACCAGGCGTGGCACCTCGGTCATGTGGAACGTCTCCCAGCCGGGGCCGTCGCGCCAGTCGGCGTACCAGCCCATCGAACCGCCCTCGGGGACGATGACGACGGCGTCGAGGCGGGCGGTCAGCCGGGCCGTCTCGCCCGTCCTTAGCCAGTCCCAGGCGCCGCCGGCGCAGCAGCCGTGCAGCAGGTACAGCACGCGCCAGCCGGTGGAACCCGGCTTCCAGCCGGCGGGCTTCAGCACCCACACCGAGCGCAGCCCGCCCGTGGCCGGAGACTCGATCACGAGCTTGTCCGTCCGCCCGTCCACGGCCTCCTGCGAGACGACCTTGGCCTCCTGAGGGACGGCCTCGGCCGAAGCCGCGGCCGGGGACCGGACGGGCGGCGGCGCGGCGGACCCGGCGGCGCCCTGGCAGCCGGTCACCAGGACGACGAGCACGAGCCACGTCAGGATCTTCTTCACGGTGAGCTGCATCTCACACCGATCACCCGCCGTCAACCCGGGAGAAGGGGTCCGCGTACGCGAAGCGCCCGCGCGGCGGCGGGACCTGCCCATCGAACACCCGGACCTGGAAGAACTTCCCCCACTTCGGCTCGGGGGCCGTCACACCGTACGTCCGCGAGTGCTCGAAGCCGAAGCGCGAGTAGTAGGCGGGGTCGCCGAGCAGCGCGACCAGCGGCTCGCCGAGCGCCTCGGCCGCGCCGAGCACGGCGTGCACGAGCGCCGAGCCCACGCCCCGCCGCTGATGGGCGGGGTGCACGGCCAGCGGGCCGAGCCCGAGCACGGGCACGGCCCCCACGCGGGCCCTCGTGCACACGACGTGACCCGCGATCCCGCCGTCCGGCGCCGGCGCGACGAGCGACAGCTCCGGCAGCCAGCCGGGATCGGCGCGCAGCTCGTCGAGCAACGTCACCTCGACCGGCAGCCCGTCCGGCCGGCCCGGGTCCCGGGCCGCCTGGTACGGGGCGAAGGCGGCGGCGACCACCGCGCGGACGGCCTCGACGTCGCCGGGGTTCTCCCGTCGGATCAGCATCCGGCCAGCCTGCCGCCCGGCCTCCCCGGCGGGCAACGGATTAAGGAGGGTGTCCCGCCCCCGGGGCCGTTCCCTCTCCGGCGGTGCGCGGGAGTGCCGGAACGGGACACCCCCGGCCGATCCCGCGCGGTGCGGGGAAGGCGGGCGGTGGCATTACCCTGCCTGGGGTGAGCCTCGATGTGTCCGTGGTGGTCCGCTACCGCAAGGCCGTGACGTACGGCGTGAACGCGCTGCTCGGCGCGCTGGAGACCGCGAAGGCGGAGTGCGATCTGCGGCTCGGGACCACTCCCGAGGAGACCGCGGCGCACATCGCGGGCAGCTCCGCGGAGCGGGTCCTGGTCCTCTGGTCGTTCTACTCGCCGGACGCCGAGGCGATGGCCGCCGAACTGGCCGCCGTGCGCGCCCTCGCCGACGATCCCAGGGTCCTGCACATCGCCGGCGGAGTGCACGCCACCGCCGAGCCGCAGCAGGTCCTCGACGCCGGCTGGGACCTCGCCGCGATCGGCGAGGGCGAACCGACGATCGTCGCGCTGGTCGAGGCGCTGCGCGCGGACCGGCCGCTCACCACGGTGCCCGGGCTGGCGGTGCGCGACGCCGACGGCGTGGCGCTGCGCACGCCGCCGGCCCCGCAGCTGCCGCTGGACGCCTTCCCGTCCTTCCCCGACCGGCGCCGCCATTTCGGGCCGATCGAGATCACGCGGGGCTGCGCCTACACGTGCCGCTTCTGCCAGACGCCCTTCATGTTCGGCGGCAGGTTCCGGCACCGCGGCGTGGACAGCGTGCGCGAGCACGTCCGCCGGATGGCCGCCCACGGCCTGCGCGACGTCCGCTTCATCACCCCCACCTCCCTCTCGTACGGCACGCAGGGGCCGGAGCCGGCGCTGGACGCCGTGGAGGAGCTGCTGGCGGGCGTGAAGGAGGAGCTGCCCGCGAACGGGCGGGTGTTCTTCGGCAGCTTCCCCTCCGAGATCCGCCCCGAGCACGTGACACCCGAGGCGATGCGGCTGCTCAAGCGCTACGTGGCGAACGACAACATCATCATCGGGGCGCAGTCGGGCTCCGACCGCGTGCTCGCCGCGGCCGGGCGCGGCCACGGCAGCGAGCCGGTGCGTGACGCGGTGCGCATCGCCGTGGAGCACGGCTTCCGCCCGAACGTCGACTTCATCTTCGGGCTGCCCGGCGAGACGCCGGAGGACCAGGACGCCTCCCTGCGGCTCGCCGCCGACCTCGCCGATCTCGGCGCGCGCATCCACACCCACACGTTCATGCCGCTGCCCGGCACGCCGTGGCGGGACGCCGAGCCCGCGTTCATCCCGCTGGACACGATGCGCGAGCTGGACCGGCTCGCCCAGCGCGGCGACGCCTACGGGCACTGGCGCAAGCAGGCCGAGCACGCGGCGCGGCTGGCCGAGACGGCCAAGGCCTACCCGCGCCGCGCCCGGCGCCGCCGTACGACCGACGGCTGACGCGGCGGGCCGCGCGAGCCGTGGCCCGCGCGGTCAGGGCGTCAGAACTGCTGCGGCCGGGTCTGGTACGGCTCCTCCAGGTAGGCGATCTCCTTGTCGGTGAGCGCGAGGTCCACGGCGGCGAGCGCGTCGTCCACGTGGTGGCCCTTGGTGGCGCCGATGATGGGGGCCACGACGGCGGGCTTGGCCAGCAGCCACGCGAGGGCGACGGTCGCGGGGGAGACGTCGCGCTCGGCGGCGGTCCGCGCCACCCGCTCGAGGATCGCCTCGTCGGCGGGCCCGCCGTACAGCTGCTCCTGCCGGGCGCCGTCGCCGACCTGCCGCGTCGTGTCGGCCGGCTTGCCCGCGCGGGCGAGCAGGCCGCGGGCGAGCGGGCTCCACGGGATCAGTCCCACACCCTGGTCGAGGCACAGCGGGATCATCTCCCGCTCCTCCTCGCGGTGCAGCAGGTTGTAGTGGTCCTGCATGCTGACGAAGCGGGTCCAGCCGTTCTTGTCCGCGGCGTGCTGGGCCTTGGCGAACTGCCACGCCCACATGCTGGAGGCGCCGATGTAGCGGGCCTTGCCGGCCCGGACGATGTCGTGGAGGGCCTCCATCGTCTCCTCGATCGGCGTCTCGTCGTCCCACCGGTGGATCTGGTACAGGTCGACGTAGTCGGTGCCGAGGCGGGCGAGCGAGGCGTCGATGGCCGACATGACGTGCTTGCGGGACAGGCCGTAGTCGTTCCTGCCTTCGCCCATGGGGAAGTAGACCTTGGTGGCCAGCACGTAGTCGTCGCGCCGGGGGAAGATCTTGCGCAGCAGCCGTCCGGTGACCTCCTCGCTGACGCCCGCCGAGTAGACGTCGGCGGTGTCGAAGAAGGTGACGCCACCTTCGGCCGCCTTGCGCACGATGGGCTCGGCGTGCTCCTCGTCCAGAACCCAGCCGCCCCACTTGGCCGGCTCGCCGTAGCTCATCATGCCCAGGCAGATCCTGCTGACCTTCATGCCGGTGGTGCCGAGTCGTCGATATTCCATATGAAGCACCCTATTCACCCCGGGCGCGCGGCAGAGCGGCAGCGGTGGCCCTGCGCGGCCACGACCGGTGGCTGATCGAGCGTCTGCTCTCCCTGTCCGCCGCGGGCTTCGCCACGCATCGGTCGCCGGACTCCGCTCCGGCCTGACCTCACCTGGAGGCGTTCCAGGTGTACGACGGGCCCTGACCGGTCGGCACGGTCGGGCTGAACCGTACGGGCAGGGCCTCCAGGCTGCGAACCCACAGCGAAGGGCGCCAACGCAGCGCGTCAGGTTTCACGGCGAGGTAGACGTCGGGCAGCCGGTCGAGGAGGACCTCCACGGCCGTCTTGGCGATGATCCCGCCGAGCTCGGGCGCGGGGAAGGGACAACCGTACTCGCCGTGGCCGAAGGCCAGGTGCGCCCGGTTGGCGCCGGAGCCGGCATGGGCGGCCGGTTGCACCTGCGGATCGGCGTTGGCCGCGGCGACACCGAGCACCAGCATGTCGCCCCGGCGGATGCGCCGCCCGGCCAGGTCGCAGTCCTGCACGGCCCAGCGATTGGGCATGTTCGGCGTGGGCGGGTCCTTCCACAGCACGTCGTTCAGCGCCTCGCCGACGCTGCTGCGGCCGCCTTGCAGGCTCATCGAGAAGTGGTCGTCCATCAGCATCAGCCGCAGGGTGCTGCCGATCCAGTTGCGGCAGTTGTCATGGGAGGAGATCATCGTCATGATCAGGTCCTGGACGATCTCCTCGTCGGTGATCCGCGCGTGGTGTGCCAGCATGTGCGAGGTGAGGTCGTGGCCCGGCAGGGCGCGCTTGTCGGCGATGAGCCGGCTTAGCTTGTCCAGAATTCGGGTAACCGCCGGGAGGGCCTCCTCGCCCCCGCTCAGCACGTGGTTGACGTCTTCGACCAGCTCCGGCAGGTCGGTCTCCGCCAGCCCGAACAGCCGGGTGATGACCTGAGCCGGAATCCGGTCGGCGTACTGGGAGATCAGGTCGGTCTGGCCGTCCCCGGAGAACTCGTCGATCGCGCGGTCGGCGATCTGCTCGCAGATCAGGGCGAGCTCGGTGCGGTCGACGCTGTCCAGCGCGTCGCTGATGGCGCCGACCCGCCGCTGGTGCTCGGCCCCCTCGGTGTACATCACGGACGGTTGCCATGTCACGTACGGGCGCGCAGGCCAGTCAGGGGGGAGGTGGTCCTGCAGGTTCCAGCGCCTGGGGTCCCGGCTGAACAACCGCGGCTGGCTGGTGACATGGTGCAGCTCGCGATAACCGATCACGTACCAGACGGGCATGCCGTCGAGGAGAACGGGGACGACGGGGCCGTGCGCGCGGCGCATCTCCTGGAACAGCGCGGTCGGGTCGTCGCCGATCAGTGACGCGTGCAGCCGTACGGCATCGGCGTGGTCGGCGTATCCCTCCAGCGGCTCCCGTCTCCGCTCGGGATGCTGCGATCCGGGCGAGACGGCGGACGGGTCTGTGGAGTCGGGCAGGGGAGGGGAGTTCGTCACGGCATGCTCTCTCGGGCGGGCAACTGATCGTGGGTGCGGGTGAGGTGCTCGATGAGCGTGATCAGCACGCGCTTGGACGAGGACCGCTCTCTCGCGTCGCAGTCGATGAGCGGGACCTCGGGCGACAGTGCCAGCGCCTCGCGCACCGAATCCAGGGTGGGTCCGTCGGTGAAGCGGTTGACCGCGACGACGAACGGGGTCTGGTGATGCTCCAGCCGGTCGATGGAGTACCAGGAATCCTCCAGGCGGCGTGTGTCCACCAGGACGACCGCGCCCAGGCTGCCGGCGAACAACTGGTCCCACACGTACCAGAACCGCTGCTGACCGGGCGCGCCGAACAGGTAGAGCACCTTGCTCGCGTTCAACGTGATCCGGCCGAAGTCGAAGGCCACCGTGGTGGTCGACTTGGTCCGTACGCGGCTGGCGTCGTCGATGCCCACGCTCGCCTGGGTCATGACCTCCTCGGTGCTCAGCGGGCGGATCTCGCTCACCGAACCGACCATGGTCGTCTTTCCCGCCCCGAACCCGCCGACGATCACGATTTTCAGGGCGTCCTCGGCGGTCGTGCGTAGCGGTGTCCGTGTGGTGGCCGCCATCTGGTCAGAGGTTGTGGAGGGCAACGAGCACCTGCCTCAGGATTTCGGGATCCGGTCGTCCGGCGTGTGCGGCGATCGACGGATGACGGACGGTGATGCGACCGGTGTCCAGCAGGTCGCACAGCAGGATCTTCACCACGCTGACCGGCAGGCGCAGCTCCGCCGAGATCTCCACCACCGCCGTCGGCCGCTGGGCCATCCGCAGGATCTTGATGTGCTCGGACTGCATACCGGGGGTGGGGGCGCACTCGCTGACGATGAGGGAGACGGAGTCGAAGGTCTTCTCATCGGCGCTGGTACGCCCACCGGTGACGGTGTAGAGCCGGTCAGGGTCTTCTTGGTCGATGGCTCGCCGTGTCATCCGCGGTCGTCGCTGTTGTTCGTCTGCCGCGGCGCCGCAGTGAGGTACACCCCGATCTGCTCCACCAGTTCATTCATGTTGTGCGCGATAAGCCCCACCTCGCCGTCCTCCTCGGCCACCACGGCCAGGTGGGCGCCGTCCCCGGCCGGCACGATGAGCAGCAGTCCGCCGGCGAACTCCACCATCGCCTGCCCCGCTCCGATGCCGTCCCCGAACTCGGCGGAGGCGCTCAGCGAGAGGCTCTGGATCCCGGCGGCCAGAGCGGAGAGCTGGTCGGCCCCGTCCCGGCCGAGGCCGGCGGTGAAGGACATCTTCAGGCCGTCCCTGGTCAGCACCAGCACATGCCTGATCCCCGGGGTCTTCTCCTTGAGGTTCTCCAGTAGCCAGTCGAAGTCACGATCGGTGGTGTGCGAAGCGTCGGTTGTGCTCATAGAAACGACGGGGTGCCCCTTCGTCGCGGGAGGGACGCCCCCTGCCTCCTCATCTGTGAGTCCAAGAATGTCCGGTGATCGGCGGACGCGTGTCAAGAGTCGCCCGGGGCCGGGGGAGGGGTTGAAGAGGAAGTACGCCCACGGCCGCCGGCCTGGCGGAACGCGGCGAACCTCGCGGCCGAGTCAGGCCCCTCGCGCGCGGGCTTGGCCGGCGATGCCTGCCGCGCCCTGGTCGCCTCGGCCAGCGTCTGCCCCCGGCGCCGCCTGGGCAGCAGATCTTCGGACTCGTCGGCCGGCCCCTCCTGCGCGGGTACGGCCGGTGCCCGCACGGTGGCCTGCACGGGGTGGCGGACCTGCGCCTCGGCGTCGGGCGGCACGGTGGCCGACAGGGGCTGCGTGATCAGCAGGCGCGGGATCAGCAGCACGACCCCCGTGCCACCGCGGGCGGACGACCGGAAGCTGACCGTCAGGCCGTACTTGTCGACCAGGCGTCCCACGACCGCCAGGCCCAGCCGGGTACCGGACAGCGTCCGCAGATCGAGCGGCTCGGACACGAGCCTGGTGGCGTGCTGCCGCTCGCGCGGGCGCATCCCCAGCCCGCTGTCCTCGATCGTGATCACGACGCCGGCGTCCTCCTCGTCCACGTATACGTGGACCTCGGTGCCGTGCGCCGAGAACGTGGCGGCGTTGTCCATCACCTCGGCCAGCGCGTGCATCACGCCCTCGGCCGCGTACCCCGCGACGGCGACGGTGCTGGTGGAGTGCAGCCGGATGCGCCGGTAGGCGCTGATGCGGCCCATCGCGCCGCGCAGGATGCTCTCCATGACGATCGGCCGGGTCCATCGCCGTCCGGAGCGGCCGCCGCTCAGCAGCGCGATGTTGTCCGCCAGCCGGCTCATCTGGGAGACGCGGTGGTCCAGGTCCAGCAGGTCGGCGAACACCTCCTCATACTCGCCGTACCGCTCCTCCAGTTCGCGCAGCCGGGCGAGCAGACTGGTGGCCTGGGCCTGCACCCGGGCCGCGGCCCCGGCGCACGCCGTCATCACGGCGGTGCCCCTGCGCTCGCTCTCGGAGAGTTGCCGCGCCGTCTCACGCAGCAGGTCGCGTAGCGGGCCCTGTTCCGGCTGGCGTATCTCGGCCAGTGCGGCGCTCACCGACATCCGGTCCGTCTGGATGCGCCGGAACAGCTCGGGCAGCGTGTCGTCGATCAGCCGGGAGATCTCGCCCTCGGCCGCATCACGGGAGACCTGGGCGGCGGCGCGCTCGCGTTCGAGCAGTTCGAGCTCGTGCCCGGCCGCTTCGAGCAGGTGCCGCAACGGGCCGTCCGGCGGCTGCGGTATCTGGGAGAGCGCGCCGGCGACCGAGGCGCCGTCCCGCACCCGACGTCCCAGCGAGGGCAGCGACTCCTCGGCCATTCGCAGCGTTTCCCGCTCCAGCCAGGTGAACCGTGCGTCGGCCCACTCGGCCTGCTCACGCAGCCGGCGACCGGTGCCGGAGTAGTGGACGATGGCCGCGACGGCGCCGGACAGGAGTACGGCCGAGACTCCGCCGACGAGCGCGATCAGCTGTCTGGCCTCGTAAGGGGCGGCGGACACCGCCCACAACCACGCGCAGGCCGTAATGATCATGGTGCCGAGAGAGGCGAGGACCACCAGTTCCCTCGGTGAAAGCCTTCTCCGTGCCCGGTGGGATATATCTACTGACATCAGCGTCCTCGGGGTGGCGGCAGAGCATGACAAGGCCGCGTCGAACCTGCTGTTCTCCCTGTAAGACAGGACGCCATGCGGTGCCGTCTCACAGCAGAGCGTGAACCGGCACATACCGTAGCACCATGTCCACGATTGCGAACAGACAGTCACCCTCGAACTATATGTTTTAGCTTCAATCAACCATGAGTCAACACATCCATTGACGGATACTCACTTTTAGGACATATCTGGATTTATGGTGACGATCTTCCCTCGGGGTTCGAGGTGCGCGGCCTTGTCGTCCCGATGGACCGGGAAGAAGATCGTCCGGCCGCGCTCGCCGTCCCACTCGCCCGGCTCCGCGCCGAGTTCCAGGACACACGTCCGGAGTGCGACCACGGGGCACCGTCCGGCGCAAGCGCGTCGGCGCGATCGAAAGCGCCGGCCGGGCGTACGGGAGAAGAAAACCGCGGTGGAGGTGGAGCATCGCGTTCTGCCTTCATGGCCGTAGTGCCCGGCACATGAGCGTGATTGAGGGCCGTTATGCGCGTCGGCCCTCCTGACCTCGGCGGTGTCGTGAGTTCGTGGCAGCTGCCGGGTTTTTTCTGATTCTGGGAATCACGAATTCCGGATGGACGCCTGAGGAAAGGGCGCCGCACAGCGGGGCGCCTCGCGGCCGGACTCCCCGAGCAGACCTGACAACCCGGACGCGGGATGCGGCGCAGGTGGGAGCGCTCGTGGCGGCCGAGCAGCGGTGTGCGCGGCTCCGCGCGGACTTCTGCCGCGAAGCGGCGTCGCGGGTGGAGACGCTCACGGCGGCGCTGCCAGGCACCGGTCTGGACTGCTCGCCTACTTGTCCTCGGCGGTCTCCTTGGCCTCGGGGTGGTCGAGCACCAGGTCGTACGTCGTGGGAAAGAGCTGCCGGAAGGCGGTGTCGGCGCCCTTGACACCTGACGACAGTACGATCTTTCCCTGGCGGGTCACGTCCCTGACCCGATCGACTCTGTACTCGTGCACGTCGGGTGCGGGCTCGCGCACGATCTCGGGCCACTGCCCGCTCTCCGGTTCCTCCGACACGATGCTCTCCGTTCGTCCTCCGTGCTCGCAGTCGTTCGGCTCTTCTTCGAGTATCGGGAAAATCGCTGCCGGACGCGACGTATCGGACAGTCACCCGGGCCCAAAGGAGAGTGGATCTGACTGGACGCCGCCACGACGATCGGCCCATGGGGACGCGGGGTCACCCGCACCACACCGTTCGGCCTCTGCGGCGAGGCCGGCACGGCCACGCGGACGCTGTCCGCCGGGCCACGCTGACCCGGGCAGGGCGTCATCTGGCCGTGCAGGTGATGGGCGACGGCGACCCCACAGCGCCGCCGGACCAGCCGATCCTGAATGTCACCGTCACCGAAGCGCCCGGCGACAGCAGGCCGTTCTGGGTGACGGTCACCGTGGAGCCCGGGGGGTTGGAGCCGTTCCACTGCACGTAGGTCAGACCGCTGGGAACTGTGAAAGTGACGGTCCACGAGGTGATGGGCACCGTCCCCGTGTTGCGCACCGTCAGTTCGCCCCAGGGGGCTGCCGCCATCGAGAGGTGGAACCGGATCGTCGCCTCGCAGGAGCGCGTGACCACGAAGGACGGGCTGGGCGACGGTGACGGGCTGGGCGAGGGTGACGGGCTCGGTGACGGGCTCGGTGACGGGCTCGGTGACGGCGACGGGCTGGGGGACGGAGACGGTGAAGGGCTGGGCGTCGGAGAGGGGCACGGCGATGCGCTGGGGGACGGTGACGGACTCGGTGACGGCGAGGGGCTGGGGGACGGTGAAGGGCTGGGGGAGGGCGACGGGGAGGGACTGAGCGACGGGGCGGCGTCGGCGGACGCCGACGGGCTGGGGGACACCGAGGAGCTGGGGGACACCGAAGGGCTGGGAGACGGCGACGGGCTCGGCGACGGGCTCGGTGAAGGACTGGACGCGGGGGAGGGGCACGGCGCGGAGCCGCCCGGTGAGGAGCCCCCCGGCGACGAGGGCGACGGGCCGGCCGACGGCGAGGTCCCCGGGCCGGACGGCCCGATGGGCGGGATCCGGACGATGAGGTCGTCGCCGGGGCCCACCGTCCCCCTGCCGTCGCGGTTGCTCGTCGCCACCCAGAGCCAGCCGTCCGGGCCGACCGCCACGGTGCGCAGCCGGCCCAGCCTTTCCTGCAGCTCGGCCACCGGAGCGCCGGTCCTGTTGCCACCGCTGACCGGCACCGTCCATAGGCGCTTGCCGCCGAGGGCGGCGGCGAAGAGCGTGCTGTTGGCGTACGCCAGGCCGCTGGGCGACGCCTCGGCCGAGCTCCAGGTCACCAGGGGGTTGGCGACGTTCGAGCTGCCGCACACGCCCTCGCAGGCGGGCCAGCCGTAGTTGCGGCCCGGCTGGATGTGGTTGATCTCGTCCGTGGTGTTCTGGCCGAACTCCGTGGCGTACAGCCGGCCGGCCTCGTCCCAGGCGAGCCCCTGGACGTTGCTGTGGCCGTAGCTGTAGACCGGCGAACCGGCGAACGGGTTGGTCATGGGGACCGCGCCGTCGCGGGTGATGCGCAGGATCTTGCCGCCGAGAGGCGAGCTCTGGGCGATGGAGGGGTAGCCGGCGTCGCCCGTGGCGACGTACAGCATGCCGTCGGGGCCGAACGCGATGCGCCCGCCGTTGCGGGACTGGCCCCGGGGGATTCCGGTGAGGATCGGCTGCTGGGTCTGCGGGGCGCTGAGCCGGAACCGGACCACCCGGTTGTCGGAGCCGGTGCTGATGTACGCGTAGACCAGCTGGTCCTGTGTGAACGTGGGAGACAGCGCGATGCCGAGCAGGCCGCCCTCGCCCCCCGGCGTGACGTTCGGGACGGTGGCCACCCGTACGGGCGGAGAGCCGGGACGCACCTGCGCGATGGTCGCGGTGTCGCGTTCGGAGACGAGGGCACTGCCGTCGGGGAGGAAGTCCATGCCCCAGGGCACCCGCAGGCCCGTCGTGGCGACCTGCACGCGGGTGAAGTCGAACCCGCCGGTCGCCGCGCCCGCGGCGGCAGGCCGGGTCACGACGAGCGCCGCGGCCGCGACCACGGCGCACAGGAGGATGGACAGTGCCGCGGACAATCGCGTGGGCATCACATGCTCCCGGGGCGGGACGGGGGCTACCGGCTCACCACCATCGAAAGCGCCGGCCGTGCCCGAAGCAATCGACCGGCCGACACCCGCTCATCGACCTGCGCGTACATCCGCCGGCCGGGTCCGGCGCGGGAAACTTTCACGGCCCCGCGGCCAGCCGGCCGCCCGGCGGCGGGTCAGCGGGCGTGGCGGGTCAGCGGGCGTGGCGGGTCAGCGGGCGTGGCGGGTCAGCGGGCGTGGCGGGTCACTGCGTACACGACAAGGGCGAGGCCCGCGAGGATCTGGCCGCCCAGGATGACCCGGTTGAGGTCCAAGGCCGGTCGCCACTGCACGTCGTCGTCCTTGAGGACGAACATCCCGACCGGCCTGTTGACGACGCCGCCGCCTCCTCCGCGGGCCTCGCCGCCCTTCTCCGGGCTGCGGCCGAAGCCGCCCCCCGCGCGCACCGCCACCACGGGGATGAACGTCACGCCGTCCTTCTCGTACGGCTCGCCGAAGACACGCTGGCCGGTCAGCTTCCTTAGTAGTTGTTCCATGCGGCCGATTCTTCAGGCTCTGCGCGAAGTACGCTCAGCCGAGCCTCCACCACGGCCGGGGACGCGTGTCATCCCCTCATCGCCTGTCTCGGCGTGCTCGACGGGGCCGCCCGGGGCGGCCTCCTGGCCGACGCGGTCAGGGTGCCGGCCGCCGGCGGTGCCACGGAGGTGATCGCCGACGTGGACGCGCAGCGGGCGGCGGCGTCGGCGGACCTGGCGCGGTGCGGGTTCCGGCAGGTGCGGGCCCGCGTGCTGTTCGAACCCGCCGCCGTCCCCCGGCAAGAGCCGCCCCAGATCACCTGCAGCGGGCGCGTCACTGGAGCAGGCGCGTCACTTGGAGCGGGCGCGGAGACGCCGCCAACTCCTCGGCAAGCCGCCCACAAGTCGTGATGCGTACAAACAGTGGCATGAACGACTACGACATCCGGCGGCCGGCGCCCGCCGACGCGGCGGCGATTCACGAGGTGGTCGCCGAGCACGACATCGAAGTGACCGGCAAGCCCGACTGGACGCTCGACGACGTCGCCGACACCCTTGGAGAGCTGGACCTGGAGCGCGACAGCTGGGTGGTCCGTTCGGGCGGGCGGCTCGTCGGCTGGGGCTATGCCAGGCGCAAGGGTGACAGCGACAACGTGGACATCGACGTGCAGGCGCGGGAGCCCGGCGCGGCCGCGCTGCTGTGGGATCTGGCGCTCGGCCGCGCCGGCGACCTCGCCCGAGAGGCCGGGCACGACCACGCGGTGGTGGACGTCAGCGTCTACGAGCAGGACTCGGTCATGCGCGAGGCCGCCAAGGAACGCGGCTTCGCGCCCGCGACCAGCTTCCACCGCATGCGGACCGACCACGCCGGCGTGCGGCCCGCCTTCCTGCCCGGGGTCACGGTCGAGGCGGGCTCGCCCGAGGGCGAGGAGGTGCTGCGCGCGGCGCACGCCGTCCTGCAGGAGGGTTTCGCCGAGCACTTCGGGTTCGTGCCGAGGACGTTCGAGGACTGGGCCGAGGAGATGGAGGCGTCCAGCGCGAACGACTGGACGCAACTGCTGCTGGCCCGCGTCCACGGCGAGCCCGCGGCCATGCTGCTCGGCACCAACCACTTCGTGCCCGACGAGAACTGCGGCTACGTCCGCACGCTCGCGGTGCGGCCCGCCTTTCGCGGGCGCGGCCTCGGCCGGCTGCTGCTCACGCGGGCCTTCGAGGCCGACGAGCGGCGCGGGCGGGTGGGCACGATCCTGCACGTGGACAGCAACAACACGACTCCGGCGCTCGGCCTGTACCGGTCGGTCGGCATGCGCCCCGTGCTCGTCATCGACGTCTGGCGGGCCCTCGTCCGTCCCGGATCTTGAGACCGCGTTGCTCACAACCCGGATGCCTCTACTGTGAGATAGGGAGAAAACAGACAGCAAGGAGAGTTGATGCTGCACGAGAGGCTCGAGGCGGTCTACGACAACGTCCTGCGCCGCAATGCGGGTGAGACGGAGTTCCACCAGGCCGTACGCGAGGTGCTGGAGAGCATCGGCCCCGTCCTGGGCAAGCACCCCGAGTACGCGGAGCAGAAGATCATCGAGCGGATCTTCGAGCCGGAACGGCAGATCATCTTCCGGGTGCCCTGGGAGGACGACCAGGGCGAGGTGCACATCAACCGTGGTTTCCGGGTCGAGTTCAACAGCGCGCTCGGGCCGTACAAGGGCGGGCTGCGCTTCCACCCCTCGGTCTACCTCGGCATCATCAAGTTCCTTGCCGTCGAGCAGATCTTCAAGAACAGCCTGACCGGCCTGCCGATCGGCGCGGGCAAGGGCGGCGCGGACTTCGACCCGAAGGGCCGCTCCGACCGGGAGATCATGCGCTTCTGCCAGAGCTTCATGACCGAGCTGTACCGGCACATCGGCGAGTACACCGACGTGCCCGCGGGAGACATCGGCGTCGGCGGCCGGGAGATCGGCTACCTGTTCGGCCAGTACAAGCGCATCACCAACCGGTACGAGTCCGGCGTGATCACCGGCAAGGGGCTGGCCTACGGCGGCGCCCAGGTCCGCACCGAGGCCACCGGCTACGGCTGCGCGTTCTTCGTGGAGGAGATGCTCAAGGCGCGGGGCACGTCGTTCGACGGCAAGCGGACGGTCGTCTCGGGCTCGGGCAACGTCGCCATCTACGCCATCGAGAAGGTGAACGAGCTGGGCGGCGTCGTCGTGGCCTGCTCCGACTCCTCCGGCTACGTGGTGGACGAGAAGGGCATCGACCTCGACCTCCTCAAGCAGATCAAGGAGGTCGAGCGACGCCGCCTCAGCGCGTACGCCGAGCGCCGGGGCTCCGGGGCGGCGTACGTCGCCGGGCGCAGCGTGTGGGAGGTGCCCTGCGAGGTGGCGCTGCCGTCGGCGACACAGAACGAGATCACCGGCAAGGACGCCGAGGCGCTGGTGCGGGGCGGGTGCGTCGCGGTCGGCGAGGGCGCCAACATGCCCACCATGCCCGAGGGCATCCGAATGTTCCGCGAGGCCGGGGTGGCCTTCGGCCCCGGCAAGGCCGCCAACGCGGGCGGCGTGGCCACCAGCGCCCTGGAGATGCAGCAGAACGCCAGCCGCGACTCGTGGACGTTCGAGTTCTCCGAGCGGCGGCTCCAGGAGATCATGAGCGACATCCACGCCCGCTGCCTGGAGACCGCCGACGCGTACGGCATGCCGGGCGACTACGTGGCCGGCGCCAACATCGACGGCTTCCGGCGGGTGGCGGACGCCATGCTCGCCCTCGGCCTCGTCTGAGCGCCCACGTAACGCTCATCGGCCGCCCCTGCGGGTGCGCAGCAGAGGCAGCGCGCACCCGCCCGCGGCCAGCGAGACCGCGGCGAGCGCCAGCGACGTCACCGCGGCGGCGTGCGCGGACGGGGTGAGGCCGAGGAACAGCGTGCCGAAGACGGCCACGCCGACCACCTGACCGAGCTGGAGCATCATCGCCAGCAGGCCGCTGGCGTCGGCCGCGTCGGCGGGCGCGACCCGGGCCAGCGCCACCGCCATGAGCGGGCTGAACGTGCCCGCCATGCCGGCCCCGATGGCCGCGAAAGCGATCTCCAGCAGCGGTTCGCCGTGGCCGCCGCCGGCCAGCGCCGCCGCCAGGGCGAGCTCGCCCGCGGCGGTGACGACGGCGGATGTGACGATCATCGGCCGGTGCAGGCGGGCCGGCAGCCGCTTCCAGTTCAGGCTGGTGAGCCCGAAAGCGGCGGCCGCGGGGATGAACAGGCAGCCCGCCCGCAGGGCGCTGTCGCCGAGGCCGCCCTGCAGGTGGAGGGCCATGGCGAACAGCCAGCCGCCGTACGCCGCCATGACGAGGAAGACGCCCGACGCGGCGGCGGCCATCCCGGGGGCGCGCAGCAGGCGGCCGGGAACGAGCGGATGGGCCGCCCGCCGCTCCACGAGCAGGAACGCGCAGAACGCGAGCACCGCCGATCCCATGGAGATCCACCCCCACAGCGGCCACTTCTCCTCGTGGCCGAGCACGAGCGGCACGACCAGCAGGCAGACGGACAGCGACAACGTGACCAGGCCGGGCACGTCGAGCCGCTGCTCGCGCCGCACGTGGGCGGCGGGCAGCGTACGGGCGCCGGCGGCCAGCAGCGCGAGGCCGACAGGCACGTTGACCAGGAAGACCGGCCGCCAGGTCGTGCCGAACAGGTCGGCGGTCACCAGCAGCCCGCCGAGCACCTGCCCGACGACCGCGCCGACCGAGATGACCGTGGCGTAGACGCCGAGCGCGCGTCCGCGGGCCGCGCCGTCGAAGGTGATCTGGATCAGGCTGAGCACCTGGGGCACCATCAGGGCGGCTCCCGCGCCCTGCACCAGCCGGAAGGCGATCAGCACGCCGATCGAGGGGGCGAGCCCGCACATCAGCGACGCGGCCGTGAACACCACGAGCCCGGTGAGGAACAGCCGCCGGTAGCCGAGCAGCCCCCCGAGGCGCGCCCCGGTGATCAGCAGGATCGCGTACGCCACGGTGTAGCCGGAGACGACGAGTTGCAGCCCGGAGCCGGTGGCCCCGAGATCGGCGCGCATCGTGGGCGCGGCGACGTTGACGATGGTGGCGTCGAGGACGGCCATGAACTGCCCCGCCAGGATGACGGTGAGCAGCAGGGCCGGCGAGGTACGCCGCGCGACCGGCGCGCGGGTGGTGACAGTGGTCATGGCGGCAACGATGCGGCCGCCGCGATACCGGTGCCGAGAGCCTGCGGATACTGGTAGCGACACCACCTGGCAACGCGCAGGCGCACCCGCCAGGATGGAGAGGTGACGACGGGGACCCGCACCAGGCACACCAGGCGTGAGGAGCTCGCCGCCTTCCTGCGCAGCAGGCGCGAGCGGATCCGGCCCGAGGACGTCGGGCTGCCGCCCGGGCTGCGCCGCCGTACGCCGGGGCTGCGGCGGGAGGAGGTCGCCCAGCTCGCCGGCGTGGGCGTGACCTGGTACACCTGGCTGGAGCAGGGCCGTCCCATCAACGCGTCGGTGCAGGTGCTGGACGCGATCGCCCGCACGCTGCGGCTGGACGCGGCCGAGCGGGAGCACCTCTACCGGCTGGCCGATCTGCCGGAGGTCGCCGGTCCCGGCGACTCCGGGGACGGGCTCGACGCCGAGGTGCACACGATCCTGCACCGGCTGGATCCGCTGCCCGCGTGCGTCTACAACGGCCGCTACGACCTGCTCGCCTGGAACGCCGCGTACGGCACGATCTTCGCGTCCGTGGTCGGCCGGCCCAGGCTCGAACGCAACGTCCTGTGGCGGGTGTTCACGATGCCGGGCTGCTGCTGCCCGCTGGTGAACAAGGAGGAGGAGCTGCCCCAGATGGTCGCCACCCTGCGGGCGGCCTTCGGCAGGCACGTGGGGGAGCCGGTGTGGACGAACTTCGTCACCCGGCTGTCGGCGGCAAGCCCCGACTTCGCCCGGATGTGGGCGACGCACGACGTGGCCAGGCCGGGGGCGCGGATGAAGCTGTTCCAGCACTCCTCGGTGGGGCTGATCAGGATGACGTCCACCAGCTTGACGCTGGCGGCGCCGCCGGAGACCCGCATCGTGGTCTACACGCCGACGGACGACGAGAGCCGCGGCCGCATCGAATGGCTGCTGGCCCACCCGGAGGCCGCCCACTGCCCGGTGCATGGCGACCCCGTCCGCGGGTAATGGCGCGGTCATGGCCTGTCGTATCAGTGAACTCGTCGTCGACTGCCACGACCCCGAGCGGCTCGCCGCCTTCTGGAGCGAGGTGCTGGGTTTCGAGGTGATCGAGCGCAAGGACGACTGGGTGGAGATCGGCCCGCCGGGCATCGGTTTCGGCGGTCTCCAGCCGACGCTCATCTTCCAGTCGGTGCCCGAGCCCAAGCGGGACAAGCTGCGCCTGCATATCGACGTCAACCCCACCGACCGTGACCAGGAGGCCGAGCTGGAGCGCCTGCTGAAGCTCGGCGCCGCGCCTGCCGACGTGGGCCAGACCGGTGAGGAGGACTGGCACGTGCTGGCCGACCCGGAGGGCAACGAGTTCTGCCTGCTGCGCCGCCGCCTGTGAGCCTCGCGGGGGCCGATGCGGTAGCGTCCGGAGAGTGGCGAGGATCTTCACGGTCGACGAGGCCGAATCGCTGATGCCGGTGGTGCTCCAGCACGCCCGGGAGTTCGTCGCCGTACGCGCCGACCTGGCCGAGCTCACCCACGACCTGCGGAACGCGGGCGCCTCACCCCTCGGCGGCCTGCCGGAGGCCAAGGGCCTGGAAGCGCGGATGGACGAGATCCTGAGCTGGTTCGACGCCGAGGAGATCGAGATCAAGGGCGTCGCCCCGCTGCTCGTCGACTTCCCCGCCGTGCTCGGCGGCGTGTCGGTACGGCTGTGCTGGCTGGAGGGGGAGACCGCACTGGGCTGGTATCACCGCAGTGACCTCGGTTTCCCCGGCCGTCGCCCGCTGTCGTGATCTCGCGGCCGCCGCCGCCACTGCCCTGACTGCCTGGTCCGTCCGCGGCGGACGAGAGCGGATGCGGGCCGGTACGGAGAGGGAGAAACGGCTGGACTCTCCCACACTGGGAGACCTCATGCTGGGGCGTGAACGAGGAACCGCCGCCGATCGGGCGGTTCGCCAGGCTCGATCGAGCATCGGACAGCGGCGGCACTACGCCGAGCTCGGCCTGCCGGTGTCCGGGTACGTGGACGAGCACACCGGATATCGGTGTCACTACCGGCGCGGGCAGGTGCGCGAGGCGCTGTCGGCCGGGCTGCCGCGCTCGCTCGACGTCCCACTCTGGAGGAGCCATGACACCGCAATTGGTCCACTACGGCCCCGTCACCTGCCTCAACGTCACAGGCATGGGCGAACCCGGCGGTGCCGAGCATGTCTCGGCCATCGGCGCCCTCCACGCTGTGGCCTCCGCCATGGGCGGCCCCGCAGGGCCGCTGGAGGGTCGCTGGTGGGTGGAGGATGTCTCCAGGCCGCCGCTGGAGGTGCCACGCGATCAGTGGCGATGGCATCTGCTGTTGCCGCTGCCCGACGTACCCGAATCGGGGGTGGTCGAGGCGGCACGCGAGCGGGCACGTGCGTCCGGCGCGGCCGTCGATCGCGTCCAGGTAGTCACCTTCACGGAGGGCGAGTGTGTCGAGTTGCTCCACGAGGGGCCCTACAGCGAGGAGAAGGCGTCGCTCGACGTGCTGGAGGCCTTCATGTCCGAGCACGGTCTGCTGCGCAACGGGCTGCACCATGAGATCTACCTGACCGATTTCACCGATCCTCAGCCCAAGACGATGCTCAGGCAGCCGGTGGCGCGTGCCGCCGGCTGATCGGCGGTCGGCCCCGTCGAGCGGGAGGACGTCCCGCCGCCGGTCGCAAGCCCGCACGCTCAGGGAGAGGGCGTCGCGGGTGCGGGGCGCGGTGCTGTGCGGCCGACGCGTCGCCCACTTCGAGTTCACGATGCGACGTCGTCACGGTGGCATGCGATAACCCGCGTCGAGCCTGGGATTGGCTGCGTTGAAATATCTGTTCTCGACGATGTGAGCGGCGAACGCCGCGAATTCGTCCGGAGTCCCGAGCCGGCGAGGATTGAGGAACTGTTTGATCCCCTCCGCCTTGGTCTCCTCGTCGGCGTAGTCGTCGACCATGGGGGTGTCGAAGCCGCCGGGGACGATGGTGTTGACGCGTATTCCCCGCCCGGCGAACTCGCGGGCGGCGGGCAGGGTCATGCCCTCGACGGCGGCCTTCGTCGCGGCGTATCCCACCAATCCGATGGTTCCTTCGTGGGCGGCGACGGAGGAGGTGTTGATGATGACTCCCCGCTCGCCGTCCTCGTCGGGCGCGTTGCCCAGCATCACGGCCGCCGCGTGGCTCATGACGGTGAAGGTGCCGATGAGGTTCGTGCTCACGAGCCGGGTCAGCACGGTCGTGTCGCTGGGCCGTCCCGTGTCGGTGACGAGGATGACGGGCGCGAGGATGCCGGCGGTGTTGACGTTTATGTCGATCGTTCCGAACCTGTCCAGGGTGGCGGCCACTACGGCGGCGACCGCTTCGGCATCGCCTATGTCGGCGCCGAGCCCGAGGGCGTTCTCGCCGAGGTCGCCGGCGATCTGGGCGGCGAGCGCGCCGCGCCGGCCGACGATGACGACGTTCGCGCCCCGAGCGGAGAAATGTCGTGCGACTCCCGCCCCGAGCCCTGAGGTGCCACCGGCGACGAGGACTGTCTTGCCGCGAATGTCCATGAACTACCTTCCGGAGCAGGTCGATGGCACGTTTCACGGCTGTGCGCCGTCTCAGGCATCCCCCACAGTTTGTGCGTAGCCGAGGGCTTCGGATATGCATGAAGTGGTCTTCTTCGGTCGACCCCCGGGAAGCAATTCCTTTCTCGCCGGGAAGGCTCTTACTTTTTTTGGGGTAACCGTTAAGACCGCCGCGCCGAATTCACTATGGTCGAAACGGCGATTTTGTCGTCGGTGAATCGCCCCGCACACGCGGCAGGGCTTGGCATGCCGGACACGACCTTCAGTCGGACAGGTCGTCGAAGCCCTCGATCTCGCCGAAGGCGGCGCCGTACCGGACACACACCATGCGGGCCACCGACTCGTGCGCGCCGAGCGGCTCGGCGCACCCGGCGCCGATCGACTCGGCGGCCGTCGTGATCCGGTCAGGGTCGGCCTCGGGCCCGATGACGTACGGCACCATGGCCAGCCGGTTGGCGCCGATGTTGCGCAGGCGCTCGGCGGCGTCGCGCACGCTCGGCTGGCCGTCCAGCGCGGCGGGGACGACCGGGAGCGTCAGGCGGGCGGCCAGCAGGACGGCCGTCGCGTCGGCCCCGCGGGCGGCCTCGTCGCCCCCGGCGGTCGCGACGATGATCCCGTCGACGGGGGAGGAGACGTTGAACAGGCGCATCCGGTCGGCGCGGGCCAGGCCCGCCTCGGCCAGGCGCACGTGCAGGGCCTCGGCCAGCAGCGGGTGCGGGCCGAGCGGATCGGTGATCTTCACCGCGGCCTCGCTCTGCGTCACGGCCTCCCGGACGGCGCGCAGCACGCGCGGATGAGGCCCGGTGACGAGCGGGACGACGACCGCGGCCGGTCCGTCGGAGGGCCGCTGCGCGGCGATGGAGGCGAACTCCTTGGTGAGGTCGCCGCCGCCGTCGGCCAGCGAGACGATGCGAAGGTCGATCTGCGGGTTGTCGATCCTGACGATGGAGGCGACCTCCATGGCCACGTCCCCGTTCGGGCCCACCGGGTCACCGGCCCTGCCCGGCACCGCGAGGACCAGGGCGGGCGCGTCGGGCGGCAGGTCGGCGGGGAGCGGCCGGCGGTGGCGGCCAGTCCCGGGCCGAGGAGAGCGCTCCCTGATGGGGAGCTTCGGGGGGTCCTCGTGACCTTCGTTCACATCGGCGGATTCTAGGGCGAATCTAGCCGAAGAGCAGAACCAACGCGCGGCTTGTTGCGTCTTGGTGATCTAGGCGGTTTACATCTTCGTTACTTGACGCTCCCCGCGGGGGCGGGTTTGATATGGACTCATCCAGCCGTAAACGTTTACCGATGGCTCACGTTACTGGCTGGTAAACGATTACAGGACACTCTCTTCCAAGTGAGGTGGCCGGTGACCGAGGGTCCCACGATCACCACGATCGCGCAACGCGCCGGTGTGTCGATCGCCTCGGTGTCCCGGGTGCTCAACGGGCTTCCGACGCGTGAGGACACCGTGCGGCGCGTCATGCGCGCGGCCGACGAGCTCGGCTACGTGCCCAACTCGGTCGCCCGCTCGCTCCGCAACCGCCGCACCGACCAGGTCGCCTTCGCGATGGCCGACATCGGCAACCCGGTCTACGTGGCGATGGTGCGCGAGATCCAGCCGGTGCTGAAGGAGGCCGGCTACCGGCTCCTCATCCACTCCACCGACGGCGACGCCGAGGACGAGCTCGGCGTGCTGCGCGGGCTGCGCGAGCGCTACGTGGACGGCCTCATCATCAGCCCGCTGCGGGGCGTGACCGAGGAGCACGTGCGGGCCATCGTCGCCGCGCGCGCCCCCGTCGTCGTCATCGGCGCGTTACCGGAAGGCATGCCGGAGGGCGCGCCGGTCGACAACGTGCGGACCGACTCCAGGACGGGCGTCCGGCTCGCGCTCGACCACCTGTACGCCATCGGCAGGCGGCGCGTCGGCTTCCTCAACGGCCCGCTCGACACCGTCCCCGGCGCCGCCCGCGCCGCCGCCTACCGGGAGGCCCTGGAGGCGCTGGACCTGCCGTACGACGAGGACCTGGTCGAGGTGGGCGACTTCTACCGCGACAGCGGCGCCCGCGCCGCGCGGGCGCTGCTGGCGCGCGCGCCCGGCCTGGACGCGCTGATGTGCGCCAACGACCTCATCGCGCTCGGCGCCTTGGACGTGCTGCGCGAGCACGGCCGGGACGTCCCCGGCGACGTGGCGGTGGTCGGGATGGACGACACCGACCTCGCCTCGGTGACCTGGCCGACGCTGACCAGCGTCTCGCTCGGCTCGGCCGAGCGCGGCAGGGCGGCGGCCACGCTGCTGCTCGACCGGCTGCAGAACGGCCCCCGCGAGCCGCGGGTGACGGTCGTGCGGCCGAGTCTCACCATCCGCGGCTCGACCGCTGTTCCCGGTCCGCCCGGCACCGCCGGGGACGGCCGGTGACCGCGCTCGCCGGGCGGCCGCACGGCGAAGCTCGGGGCGGGTCCCAACGCGGCTCACAGGGCGGCCGGCGATCCCGGGGGGCGCTGGCGCTGATGCTGCCCGCGCTGGTGCCGGTGCTGGTGTTCAGCGTGGGCCCGCTGGTCTACGGCATCCTGCTGGCCTTCACCGACGCGCGGTCCGGCCGCAACACCGAGACCTCGTTCGTCGGCCTGGAGAACTTCGCCGAGCTGCTGTCGGACGGCGACTTCTGGGAGTCGTTCCGCATCGGCCTGGTCTGGGGCCTGTCGGTGACCGTGCTGCAGTTCCTCGCCTCACTGGGGCTCGCGCTGCTGCTCAACCAGGACCTGCGTCTGCGCGGCGTCGCCCGGGTGCTGGCGGTCGTGCCGTGGGCCATGCCGCCGGTGGTGATCGGCCTGATGTGGCGGCTGGTGTACCACCCGGACGCGGGCCTGCTCAACGGCCTGTTCGGCACGCGCGTCGACTGGCTGCACGACTTCTCCCTCGCGCTGCCCGCCGTGATCGTGGTCGGGGTCTGGACCGGCATGCCGCAGACCACGGTCGTGCTGCTCGCCGGCCTGCAGAACGTGCCCAAAGAGCTGTACGAGGCGGTCAGCGTGGACGGCGCGGGCGCCTGGCGGCGCTTCTGGAACGTCACGCTGCCGCAGCTGCGGCCGGTGATCGTGGCCATCACCTCGCTCGACTTCGTGTGGAACATCAACCAGTTCAGCCTGGTCTACGTGCTCACCCAGGGCGGGCCCGGCGGGCGGACGAGGCTGCCCATGCTGTTCGCGTACGAGGAGGCGTTCCGGTACGGCTTCTTCGGCTACGCCGCGACGCTCGGCGTGGCGATCACGATCGTCGTGCTGGCCGTGCTGGGCCTCTATCTGTGGCGGCAGGCGCGGGAGGCGGCCTGAGATGCGCACTGACCTGACCCGCGCGCTGAGATATCTCGCCCTGCTGGGATACGTCGTGTTCCTGGCGTTCCCGCTGCTGTGGCTGCTGTCCACGGCCCTGAAGACGCCGCAGGAGATGGCCGCCCTCGATCCCACGTGGATCCCGCGCCGGCCGACCCTGGCGAACTTCGCCGACGCCTTCGGCGAGCAGGACCTGGTCGGCGCCGCCCTGCGCAGCCTCGTCGTCGCGGTCGCCACCGCCCTGATCACGGTGGCGCTCGCGCTGCCCGCGGCGTACGCGCTGGCCCGCTACCGGGGCGCGGCCGGGCGGATCGCGATCGGGTGGGTGCTGGTCAGCCAGGTCTTCCCGGTCGTCCTGGTCATCATTCCGCTGTTCATGGTGCTGCGGCGGCTGGAACTGGTGAACACGCTCGCCGGGCTCACGGTCGTGCACGTCACGTTCGTCTTGCCGTTCGCGCTGTGGATGCTGCGCGGGTACGTGCGGGCGGTGCCGCGCGAGCTGGAGGAGGCGGCGGCCGTGGACGGCGCGGGGCGGCTGCGCGCGCTGGCCGCCGTCGTCGCCCCGCTGCTCGCGCCCGGCGTGGTCGCGACGCTGCTGTTCGGCTTCATCTCGTCCTGGAACGAGTTCCTGTTCGCCCTCGTGATCCTCAAGGATCCCGAGGTGGAGACCCTTCCGCTGACGCTGGTGCGCTTCGTCGGCCCGGAGGGGGTCGCCCGGCTCGGCCCGCTGGCGGCGGCGTCGCTGCTCGCGACCGTGCCGAGCCTCGTCTTCTTCGCGATCATTCAGCGGCGCCTGCGCTCCGGCCTGATGGCCGGCGCCGTCAAGGGCTGACCCGCATGGCGACCATCGATTGGAGGTCTCAATGAAGAGATTGAGTGCCGTGCTGGCCGTGGCGGCCGTCGCGCTCGCCGCCGGATGCGGAAGCGGCGGAGGCGGCGGCGACGCCGGGTCCGGGCAGGACGGGCAGCCGGTGAAGCTGCGCTTCCTCAGCCTGGCCTGGCAGAAGGAGTCGATCGAGGCGAACAAGCAGATCGTCGCCGAGTGGAACACGGCCAACCCGAAGATCCAGGTCGAGTACGTCCAGGGGAGCTGGGACAACGTCAACGACCAGCTCGTGACCTCGTTCGAGGCCGGCGACCCGCCGGACGTCATCCACGACGACTCCCCGGCGCTGTCGAGCTTCGCCTCGCGGGGCTTCCTGCTGGACCTCACCGGCAAGGTCCCCGACGAGCTGAAGAACGACATCCCGCAGGCCGCGTGGGACACCGTCACCTTCTCCGACGGCAAGAGCGGCCAGGGCGTGTACGGCGTGCCGTTCCTGCAGGAGTCGCAGGTGCTCATCGCCAACAAGAAGCTGCTCGACGGCGCCGGTGTGCGCGTGCCCACCCCGGACGCGCCGTGGACGTGGGACGAGTTCGCCGACGTGGCGAAGAAACTCACCAAGAAGGGCGCGTACGGCGTGGCCTGGCCGATGAAGTCGCCGGTCAACAAGGTGCTGAACCTGGCGCTGAACTTCGGCGGCACCTTCTTCGACACCCGGGACGGCAAGACGACGGTGAAGGCCGGGCCGCAGGAGCGGGAGGTGCTCCAGCGCATCCACGACCAGCTCTACACGGACAAGTCGGCCGACCCGTCCGCGCTCGGCATGGGCACCGCCGACCCGCTGCCCGGTTTCTTCGCCGGGAAGTACGCGATCCTCCCCGCCGGGGTGTACCTGCGCCAGCAGGTCGCCGAGCAGGCGCCGAGCGGGTTCGAGTGGGTCACGCTGCCGCCGCTGAAGGGCGTCACCTCGCAGCAGGGCGCGGTGTCCCAGACGCTGTCGGTGGCCGCCGACAGCGAGCACCCCGACGAGGCGCTGAAGTTCATCGCTTACTTCCTCAACGGCCCGAACCAGGCGAAACTGGCCAAGGGTGACTGGCTGCTGCCCACCAGCACGACCGCGGCGAAGGACCCCGCGCTCACGACGGAGGAGAACGGCTGGGACGTCGCCACCGCCTCGGCGAAGGACCTCGTCGTCGCGCCGTTCCTCAAGGTGAACGGGTACGACGAGTGGAAGAGCAAGGTGGCCACGCCGGCGATGCAGGAGTACTTCGCCGACAAGATCAGCCTGGACGAGCTCGCCACGCGGCTCGTCGAGGAGGGGAACAAGGTGCTGGAGCGGTACAGCCGATGATCTCCGTCCGCGACCGCGCCCGGGGCTGCCTGCTCGGCCTCGCCGCCGGCGACGCCCTGGGCGCCCCCGCGGAGAACCTCGGGCCGGAGGAGATCGCCGCCCGGTGGGGCGTGCTCACGGACATCGAGGGCGGCGGCACCGACGACACCGAATACACGATCTTCGCCGCCACCGTGCTCCTGCGCCACGGTCACGGGCTCACCTCCGAGGACGTGGCGCGGGCCTGGCGCGAGGAGATCGTGGCGCGGCTCGACGGGCCGATGCGCGGCGCCGGGTTCTCCGAGCTCGGCACCGTCGAGGCCCTGCGGCGCGGCCTGGAGCCGCCGCTGACCGGCCGGTGGCACGCCCACGGCTGGTCGGACGGGCTGGCCATGCGGGCGGCGCCGTACGGGATCTTCGCGGCGGGCGATCCGGACGAGGCGGCGCGGCTGGCGGAGGCCGACGGGCGGGTGAGCCACACCGGCGAGGGGATACTCGGCGGCCGGGCGGTGGCCGCGGCGGTCGCGGTGGCGATGACCGGGGCCCCGCCGGGCGAGGTGGCCGGAGCGGCCCTGCGGGCGGTGCCGGAGGACTCCTGGACGGCCCGCAACCTCCGGGCCGCGCTCGACGTCGCCGCCCGCACGCCCCGTCCCCTCCTGGGACGCGCCCCGCACGGTTCCTCGGGGCGTGCTTCGCATGACTCCTTCGGGCGTGCTTCGCATGACTCCTTCGGGCGTGCTTCGCACGATTCCTTTGGGCGTGCTCTGCACGACGCCGTCGTGATGGCGCACTACCCGTGGACGGACCTGGCGCCCGAGGCGGTCGCCCTCGCGTTCGCCGCCTACGTGGCGGGCGGCGGGGAGGTGGAGGCGTCGGTCGTCACCGCGGCCAACCTCGGCAGGGACGCCGACACCACCGCCGCCGTCGCCGGGGCCCTCGCGGGGGCGGGCCGCGGCGAGGCGGCGGTGCCGGAGCGCTGGGCGGCGCGGATCGGCCCGGTGGCCGGGCGCTGCCTGCCCGTGGTCGCCGGACGGGACATCCGCGACGTGGCCGACGAGCTCGTGAAAGGAATGTAGGACGAGATGGCATCGGGGGAGAGGCTCGACCGGGTGCGGGGGGCCTTCGCCGGCCTCGCCGCCGGCGACGCGGCCGGCTGGCCCGCGGCCCGGCACCGGTCGGCGCTGCTGGCCGGTTGGAGCAGGCGGCTGCACCGGGAGCTCGACGCGTTCGCCGAGGAGCACCAGGTCACCACGCTGCCGGTGCCGTTCGCGCTGAACCAGCCGGTGGCGCCGCTGGCACTCGGCCCGTCCGACGACGCCGAGTGGCTGGCCTGGACGGCCCTGACCATCGGGGAGGACAGAACGGAGGCGTTCGGCCGCCTCGCGGGCCGCGGCGACGTCCGGGCGCGCGTCTCGGTGTGGGCCGCGCTCGACAACCTGGCGGCCGGCAAGAGCCCGCCCGCCAGCGGGCACGACAACCCCCACCACTTCGACGACGCGGCGGCCGTGCGGGCCGTCGCCTTCGGCGCCGCGGGCCTGGACCCGGTGGAGGACGCGCGCGTCACGAACGCGGAGGACGGCGTGCTCGGGGCGGTGGCGACGGCCAGGGCCGTCGCCGCGCTGACGCGGGGCGCCGCGATGGCCGAGGCGGTGGAGGAGGCGCTCGGCGCGCTGCCGGCCGGCACGGCCATCGGGCACGCGGCGCGCGAGGCGCTCGCGGCGGCGCGGGCGGCGGGTTCGCCCTTCGCCGCCGTCCCCGCCCTGGACGCCGCCGTGCTCGACCACGTCTACAGCTACGGCGTCGCCGCCGCGCAGACGGTGCCGATCGCGCTGGCCCTCGCGGACGCCGCCGTCTCCGCCGCCGGAGGGACGCCGGAGGCGTTCGGCGCGGGCGTCTCGTCGGCGGCC
>NZ_JBFAOO010000060.1:0-39411 GCF_040675265.1 Microbispora sp. NPDC049633 | reverse complement strand
GCGCCCCCGGGGGGGGCCGCCCCCCGGGGGGGGGTGGGCCCGCCCGGGCCCCGGCTGCTTCCCCCCCCCGCGTGGGCGCCGCCCCGGGGGGGGGGCCCCCCCCCCGCCCACGGGTCTCTCCGGCGGGTTGCCGGGTCGCCGCGGCTGTCGGCTCCTCCCGGTCACGGGCATCGAAACGTCCCGGGTGGGCCCGGCCGGTCGGTCACCGGAGCGCGCCGGTCGGCGCGTGGGCGCCGCGAGAGCCGTACGGTGACAAACCCTCGTGGGCCTCTGCTCGCCGTACGGCCGGACGAGAACGGGTCGTCGTTGTCCTTCTGATCCGCCCTGGATATGCGGTAGCTCTCCATCGCAATCATTCCCGCTCACTCTGAGCGCGGAGCAGAGCGATGGCAGTGCGGATGGCGGAGGACCGAGACGGAGCTCCTTCCGCCGCCATGAAGCGTTCGAGGAAGGCGAGGTCTTCCGCTGAGACCATCACGGCCATCTTCGCGGGCGGCGCCTTCTTCTCGCCGGCAGAATCCGCCTCAACCGCGGAATCCATTGCGCCATTGTTTCCACTTGAGTCTTGGTGGGGTCGGCGGGATTCGAACCCGCACTGTACGGCACCTAAAGCCGCGGTCTCCTGCCGTTGGACTACGACCCCTTCGCGTTTTCCCTTGCCCGCGAAATTCTCGGTCTGAGAATGGCAGTTCGGGCAGAGAAATCGCAGATTCTCTCTTCTGTTGTCCAGCCAGTTGCCGTTGACGTGGTCGATGTGCAATGTCAGCGACCGGCCTTGCCAAGTGCCGCCTATCTTACAGTCTGCGCAGCGGTAGGGGACTCCCACTTCACGCAGCGCCCGCCGGAGCTTGCCCGGCTTCTCGCGAGCGGCGCCGACGGGATTCAGGACCAGCACGTCCGCCGGTAGACGCCGTCGCGGCGACGGCTGGCCTCGCCTGTGAGCCTGGCCAAGGAAGTGGGTTGTGTCGATACCGAAGTGCTTGAGACGGCGGCTGATGTGGGCGTGGGCGCCGCCCGACCATGGGATGCCGAGATGACGCAGCACATCGGCGATGCTGCTCGCGGCCGCCGCCGCGTCGGCGAGCAACTCTGGGGTGTACTTGTACTTCGCCATGTCCCGGAATTTATCGGCGGGCGCCGACAATTCCGGGAGCGCGTCGAAAGGGATATGTCAGGAGATTTCCAGCTCTTTTGTGAGTCGGGCGACGTGACCGGTGGCCTTCACGTTGTAGAGAGCCTTCTCGATCTTCCCGTCGGGGTCGATGACGAACGTGGACCGGATGACGCCCATCACGGTCTTTCCGTAGTTCGTCTTCTCGCCGTACGCGCCGTACGCCTTGTGCACGTCCAGACCGGTGTCGGACAGCAGCGGGAACGTGAGCGCGTCGCGCTCGCGGAACTGCCGCAGCTTGGCGGGCTTGTCCTTGGACACGCCCAGCACCACGAAGCCCTGCTCGGTCAGCGCGCCGAGGTTGTCGCGGAAGTCGCAGGCCTGCTTGGTGCATCCGGGGGTCATCGCCGCAGGGTAGAAGTACAGGATGACCCGCTTGCCGCGGAACGTCTCCAGCGAGACCTCGTTGTCGTCGGCGTCGGTCAGGGTGAAGTCCGGCGCGGCGTCGCCGGGCTGGAGCTTGCTCATCACGTCCTCCGGAAAAGGTGACCCGCGGCGATCGGCGGGCAAGCGTCAACCAAACTACCGGCTCAGCCGCTGTGCGGGGCGACCGGCGGACCTGGCAGACTGATCACACACCAATACCACAGAAGGGGGATCGCATGGCGGACACCGATCCCGATGCGCTGGAGCTGAAGATCGAGCGCACGCGGGCGGAGCTCGCTCGCACGGTCGACGCCATCGCGGACCGGGTGAGCCCGAAGCGGGTCGCGGAGCGCGGCGTCGCGAAGGCGAAGGCCAACGCGCGCGACTTCGTCACGTCGATGGAGGACATGGTCCTGGGGCCGCGCACGTACGCCCCGGCCGACGGCGAAGGGGAGCAGCCCGCGGAGTACCCGGCGCCCAACATGGCTCCGGTGCTGATCGGAATCGGCGTGGTCGTCGTCGTGGGCGCGGCCATCGTGCTCCTGCGCCGCCGCTCCCGCTGACCCGCCGGAAACGACGCCGCTCCCGCTGACCCGCCCAGGGACGACGCCGCCGTGACGCGTTTCGCGGCGGCGTCCGCGTTGCCGCGGCAAGGCGGCCCCCAGGCCGGCGCGGTCAGAGGAAGGTCTTGCCCTCGCCGCGGTAGGTCGGGACCTCCTCGGTGACCCGGTCGCCCTCGATCAGGTGCAGCGAGGCGAAGCGCTCGCACAGCTCGCCGGCCTTCGCGTGCCGGAACCAGACGCGGTCGCCGAGGCGGAGATCGGCCGCGGCCTCGCCGAGCAGGGGCGTCTGCACCTCGCCCGCGCCCTCGTCCGGGTGGTATCGGAGCCCGGCGGGCAGGTACGGCTGGGGCAGCCGGGTGGGCCCCGGGGCGCCGGAGGCGGGATAGCCTCCTCCGAGCACGGTCACGATGTCCGGCGCCGGCTTGCGCACGACCGGCAGGGCGAACAGCGCCGCCGGCCGGCCGGTGAAGCCTCGGTAGAAGTCGAACAGCCGGGGATGGAAGAACCCGGAGCCCGCGGCGACCTCGGTGACCGCCCGCTCGGCGACGGTCTTCTCGATGCTTCCGGTGCCTCCGCCGTTGACGAACTCCAGGTCGGCCACCTGACGCACGGCCTGCACGACGCGTCCGCGCCGGACGACCAGCTCGCGGCGCGACCGCTCCTGCATCAGGCGCACCGCCCGCCCGTACGGCCCGGGCACGTCGTCGCCCACCCCGGCGATCTGGGCCTCGTACGCCATGAGTCCGGCCAGCCGCAGTCCCGGGCGCTTGGCGATGTGGGCGGCGATCTCGGCGGCCTGTTCGGGCTCGCGGATCGGCGACCGCAGCGCGCCCGCGCGGAACCTGCCGCCGAGAGCCACGAACCCCGCGTCGAGGTCCAGGCACACCCGGACGCGGTGGGGAAGCCGGAGGCTCTCGATCAGGTCGAGGTGCTCGGGCGAGTCCACCATGACGGTGATCTCCCTTGCGGCGACCTCGTCCGATCCCAGGGTGCGCAGCGCGGTCCTGTCCGCGGTCGGGTAGGCCACGAGCACGTCCCGCAGGCCGGTGGAGACCAGCCACAGCGCCTCGGGCAGCGTGAAGGCCATGACGCCCGAGACGCCGTCCATGGCCAGGACCCGTTCGAGCACGGGCCGGCACCGGATCGACTTGCTGGCGACCCGGATCGGCTTGCCCCGGGCCCGGCGCACCATGGCGGCCGCGTTCGACCGGAGCGCGTCCATGTCGAGGACGGCGAAGGGCGGCTCCAGGTGGGCCGTGGCCTGGTCGAGGCGCTGTCGGTCGTCCATGTGCGCAGCCTAGTACGGCGCCGGCCGAAATACATGAGCTGAATTCATGTTAGCCGCGCGTGGGTAAAGCCTCCGGCGGGGAGCCGCCAAGATCGCGCAAGGCGGCGGGTGACCCGCCCCTCCCGCCGCCGCGCCGTGTACCCATGGTGACGTGACTACCGAGCGGACCCGGCGCGGTGAGCGGAAAGGGTGAACGGCTGATGAGCGTCGTGCAGGGATTCCTGGCGGGTTCGTCGGCAAGGAGTGCCCAGGGCGCCGGAGGAGCGGGGAGCGCCCAGGGCGCCGGAGGAGCGGGGAGCTTCCAAGACGCTGAAAGCGGCACGGGCGCCGGAAGCGGCATGGGCGTCGCCGCGGACCGCGTGGCCGGTCGCCGGGCCGCCATCCGTGCTCTGCGGCCGGGCCGCACTCCGGCCGCCGTCGCGGTCGCCTCCGTCCTCGCCCTGCTCGGCTGGGTGCTCACCGCGGCGGTCGTCGCCGTCATGATCGGAGGGTCCCTGCCCTGGCGGCTGCCGCCCCGGCTGCTGAACGTCACGCCGGCCGACCCCGTCGTCCCCGTCGCCGCGGTCGGCATGATCGTCTGCGGGGTGGGGCTGGTGGCCCTCGCGCTCGTCCCCGGCCGTCCCCGGCTCGTGCCCCTGGAATGCCGGGACCCGCTTCTCGCCATGGGCCTGACCCGCGCCGGTCTGCGCCGTACGCTCGCCGCCTCGGCCCGCGAGGTCGAGCACGTCCGCCGGGCCGACGTCCACATCCTCCGCAGGCGGATCGAGGTCGCCGTGGTGGCCGACGCGGACACGACCGGCGCCCTGCTGCGGGAGGTCGGCGCGGCCGTGGGAGACCGGCTGTCGGGTCTCGGCGTCCGGTCCCGCCAGGAGGTCGTCGTACGGCTGCGCAGGAGAGGGGGCTGAGGTGCGCCGGCGACTGGGGAACCGGGTCGGGCTCTGCCTCGTGGGCCTCGCGCTGGTCGCGGGTGGCGCCGGTCTGCTGGCCGCCGCGCGGCGGCGGCCCGGTGCGGCCCTGGCCGACGCGAGCGTGACCGACGGGCGGCCGTGGGCGCTGCCCCTGCTGGCCGGAGTGGCCATGCTGCTCGCCCTGGTCGCGACCCGCTGGCTCGTCATGGCGCTCGGCTGGGGCCGGGTCGGCAGCCGCACAGGTTCCGGCATCGCCATGCTCGGCGTGGCGCTGAAGGGGATCGACGGGATCGGCCGTATCTCCGTCAGGCTCGTGCGCGACGGCAGGCTGCGGGTGTCGGTGTCGCTCCAGCGGTCCGCCGACTTGCGGCAGGTGATCAGGCGGCTGGACGAGTCGGCGATCTCACGCGTTCGCCGCGCGGTCGGTCGAGACGACGCGCTTGCGGTCGTCCGCCTGCACGTCCGCCGCCGCTGACCGTCCCCGGGCACGCCTCTGCGAGCGCTCCTCCGACCGTCCCTCTGATCGCCACGGCGCGCGGGTCGCGCCGGAGCCGAGGGCGAGGCCGGCGGCCAGGCAGGCGAGCGGCACCACGGGCACCACGTAGCGGTGGTCGAAGGCGGCGATCAGGGGCGGCAGCAGGAGCAGGACCGCCGCCGCGGTCCAGGGCAGCAGCGCCGTCCACCGCCGCGCAACCAGCCCGGCGAGGCCGGCCAGCAGGATCGCCGCCAGCAGCGGCCCGCGCAGGAAGCCCTGTTCCTGGTAGGCGCGCAGCCACCCCGCGAACGGTTCGACCACGTCGGTGTCCCCGGAGCCGCCCTGGTAGGCGGTGGTCAGCTCGGGCGCCGTACGGCCCGAGGAGGCCACCTTGTCGGTGAACGGCTTCACCGAGGCGGGGAACACGTACGCGCTCTGCGTGCCCGGTGCGGGGTAGACCTTCCGGTCCCATTCGAACGCCCACATGGCGTCGTGCAGACCGGTCGTCAGGAAGTCGAGGGGCTGGCTGCGGATCGCCAGCGAGGCGAACTCGCCCGCCAGGCGCTCCTTGTCCTTCTTCACCCGCTGGATGGGGGAGTCGGCGTCCCAGATGTAGGCGGGCGCGGCGAGCCGGGGCCCCGACGGGCACAGCACCGCCAGTTCCTCCGGCGGCTTCATGACCGCGCAGTCGGCGAAGGTCATCGTCCGCGACCACAGCCAGGTGCTGCTGCCGCCCATCCCGTACGACCCGTGGGCGTCGTGGAACCAGACGGCGTACCCGCCGAGCACGGCGGACGCGGCGGCGAGCCCGGCGAGCGCGGTCCGCCAGCGCCGGGCCAGCAGCACCGGCAGCAGTGCCAGCGCGATCAGGGGCAGCCCGAGGGTGCGGGTGATCGTCGCCAGCCCGAGCAGCAGCAGCGCGGCGACGACCGACCACGCGCCGGGCCTGGGACGCCACAGCAGGATCGTCACGGCGGCCACGATCAGCGCGGTGAACAGCAGGTCCGCCATGACGAGGTGTTCGAGCTGGATCTGGTGGACGTCGAGCAGCACCGGAGCCGCCGCCAGCGCCGCGCCCCAGCCCGGCAGCCGGGTGCGGCGACGCAGCAGCGCGTACACGCACACGGCCATGCCGAGGCCGAGCAGGTGCTGGACGACCACGACGGCGGTGATGCTGTGCAGCGGGCTCAACGCCGCCAGGAACAGCGAGTAGCCGGACGGCCGAGAGGGCAGCGGCCGCAGGTCGAGGGCCGAGCTGAGGTAGGCGAAGGAGTCGGCCCAGAACCACAGCGCGGGCCGGTAGCCGAGCACGGCGAGCGCGCGCAGCGCGACACCCGCCGCCAGCACGACCAGGAACGCCCGATGCGGGCGCAGCGCCTCGCGCCACCTCACGTGACGGCCCTCCTCATCGCCGGGAAGCCACCACGATATTGGTGAGCCGCACGCGCGTCACATCGAGAGACGCCACGGCCCGCCTACGCCGGGTCAGCACTCGATGACGTTGACGGCGAGGCCGCCGCGCGAGGTCTCCTTGTACTTGTCGAGCATGTCCCTGCCGGTGTCGCGCATCGTCTTGATGGCCTTGTCCAGCGACACGAAGTGGCGCCCGTCGCCGCGCAGCGCGATGCGGGCCGCGGCGATCGCCTTGATCGAGGCGACCGCGTTGCGCTCGATGCACGGGATCTGGACGAGCCCGCCGATCGGGTCGCAGGTCAGGCCGAGGTTGTGCTCGATGCCGATCTCGGCGGCGTTCTCGACCTGCTCCGGCGTCCCGCCGAGCGCCTCGGTGAGGCCCGCCGCGGCCATCGAGCAGGCCGATCCGACCTCGCCCTGGCAGCCCACCTCCGCACCGGAGATGGAGGCGTTCTCCTTGAACAGCACGCCGATCGCGCCCGCGGTGAGCAGGAAACGGACGACGCCGTCCTCGTCGGCGCCCGGAAGGAAGCGCATGTAGTAGGACAGGACGGCCGGGACGATGCCGGCGGCGCCGTTGGTCGGCGCGGTGACGATCCGGCCGCCCGCGGCGTTCTCCTCGTTGACGGCCAGCGCGAACAGCGTGACCCAGTCCATCGCCCGCAGCGGGTCGGTCCCGTCGGCCTCGCCCTGCAGCCGCCGGTACAGCTGGTGGGCCCGGCGGCGCACCTTGAGGCCGCCCGGCAGGACGCCCTCGCGGCTGGTGCCGCGCCGTACGCACTCGGCCATGACCGCCCACAGGTGCAGCAGGCGGGCCCGGATCTCCTCCTCCGTACGGCCGAAGGCCTTCTCGTTCTCCATCATGAGGCCGGAGATCGACAGGCCGGTCTCCGCGCAGTGCGCGAGCAGCTCGTGCGCGGTCGTGAAGGAGTACGGCAGCACCGTGTCGTCGGGCTTGATCCGGTCGGCGCCGGTGGCGTTCTCGTCCACCACGAAACCGCCGCCGACCGAGTAGTACACCTTCTCGCGCAGCACCGTGTCGTCGGCGTACGCCGTGAACCGCATGCCGTTCGGGTGGTGGGGGAGCGACAGCTTGCGCTCGAAGACGAGGTGCTCGCCGACCACGAACGGGATCTCGTGCACGCCGTACAACGTGACCGTGCCGCTCGACCGCATCGCCGCGAGCCGTTCGTCGACGGTGTCGACGTCGACCAGCTCGGGCTTGTCGCCGGACAGGCCCAGCAGGACCGCCTTGTCGCTGCCGTGGCCCTTGCCGGTCAGCCCGAGCGAGCCGTACAGGATGGCCTCGACCCGGGTGACCTTCTCCAGCAGCCCGTCCTCGTGCAGCCCGCGGACGAACTTGTGCGCCGCCGCCATCGGGCCGCCCGTGTGCGAGCTGGACGGCCCGATCCCCACCTTGAACAGGTCGAAGACGCTGATCGCCATTGACCGTCGCCTCTCAACCGCCGGTCAGGACTCGCCGGAGGTCAGCGCGGTGTACTCCGCGGCCGACAGCAGGTCATCCGGCTCCTCCTCCACGCGCACGCGGAACAGCCAGCCCTCGCCGTACGGGTCGGAGTTGACGAGCCCGGGGGTGTCCGCGACGGCGGCGTTGATCTCGACGATCTCACCGCTCACCGGCGCGAAGATGTCGCTCACGGACTTGGTGGACTCCACCTCGCCGACCGCGTCGCCGGCCGCGACCGTGGCGCCGACCTCCGGGTGCACCTCCACGTAGACCACGTCGCCGAGCTGCTCGGCCGCGTACGCCGTGATGCCCACCGTCACGGTGAGGCCGTCCTCGATCCCGGCCACCCACTCGTGTTCCTTGGTGTAGCTCAGGTCGTCCGGAATGGTGCTCACTTGCTCCTCCTGTAGAAAGGCAGATCGACGACGTCGACCGGTTCTTGGCTGCCCCGGATGTCCACGGTCAGACCGCCCTTTTCCAGGGCGTCCTCGTCGACGTACGCCATGGCGATCGGGCGGCCGAGGGACTGCGACGGGGCGCCGCTGGTCACCTCGCCGACGACGGCGCCGTCCCGGGTGACGGGGTAGCCGTGGCGGGGGACGCGGCGGCCGCGCGCCACAAGCCCGACCAGGCGCCGGGTGGTGTCGTTCGCCGCGACCCGCTCGAGGGCGGCCTTGCCCACGAAGTCGCCGGGCTTGTCGAAGCGGACGACCCGGCCGAGGCCCGCCTCGAACGGCGTGATCGCCGCGCTCAGCTCGTTGCCGTACAGCGGCATGCCGGCTTCCAGACGCAGCGTGTCGCGGGCCGACAGCCCGGCGGGGACGAGCCCGGCGTCCCTGCCCGCCTCGGTGAGGGCGTTCCACAGCGGCACGGCGTGCTCGTTCGGCACGAACAGCTCGAAGCCGTCCTCGCCGGTGTAGCCGGTGCGCGCGATCAGGACGGGCGTGCCCGCGACGACGCCGGGGAGGATGGCGTAGTACTTGAGCTCGTCGAGGTCGGCGTCGGTCAGCGGGGCCAGGATCTCGGTGCTGCGCGGTCCCTGCACGGCGACCAGCGCGTACTCGTCCGACCGGTCGGTCACCCGCGCGTCGTATCCCCGGACCCGGTCGGCGAGCTCACGCGCGACGAGGGCGTAGTTGGAGGCGTTGGCGACGACCATGTACTGGTCTTCGTCGAGCCGGTAGACGATGAGGTCGTCGAGGATGCCGCCGGTCTCGTTCACGATCATCGTGTAGCGGGCGCGGCCGGGCGCGAGGACGCTGAGGTGCCCCACGAGGGCGTGGTCGAGGGCCTCGCCCGCCTGCGCCCCGACGACGAAGATCTCGCCCATGTGGGACAGGTCGAACAGCCCGGCGGCCGTGCGCACCGCGTTGTGCTCGGCCGACTCGCTGCCGTAGCGCAGGGGCATCTGCCAGCCCGCGAAATCGGTCAGGGTCGCGCCCAGGCTTTCGTGGACCCCGCGGAGCGGGGTGGATCGGGACATGCCCACCTCGGAAAGGACGGATGCAGCGTTGAACTATCGGGCATCCTCCCCCTCTGTCATCGGCGCCTGAGAGCTTCGTCCGATCTTTGCCGGACTTTCACCTTCGGCGAGGCCTGCCGGCCTTCTTTCCAGAGGTCACCTGGCCCGTACGGTCCTTTGCCTTGAGAGGTTCGCGGGGAGGGCTTGCTCCTTCAGGGGCCCTGACCGGATGCCAGGACGCTCTCCCGCACGGGATCACTGGTGCGCTGCCCAGCCTAGTGGTTCGCCGCCACCCCCGTAACCTGCCGGACGCCCTGACTTCCCGGCCCGCGCCGGCGGCGCCACCGAGTCGGCGTCATCGAGGTCAGGAAGGCCGGTAGGCGTCGTGATAGCCGACGGCGAGCCAGACGAGCACCGGCTCGCCGGACTCCGCCTCCTGAAGAGTGAAGGTCGGCTACCCGTCACATTCCGTGGTCGGGGTCGCGGGGCGGGCGATGACCCGCGCGGACGCGTGCCGGGGTGGAGGAAGGGTCGTCGGTGACGATCCGCTGGTGGAGAGCCTGGGTGTCGGGGGACGGTTCGGTGCCGAGGCGGTCGACCAGGGTCCGGCGCAGCCGCTGGTAGGACGCCGAGGCGTCGTGGGTGCGGCCCGACCGGTGCAGCGCCAGCATGAGCTGCCGGTGCGGCCGTTCGCGCAACGGGTGCCGCCTCGCCCACTGGGTCAGGCCGCCGACGATCTCACGGTGGTCCCCGAGCGCCAGCCGTACGTCGAAGAGGTCCTCGGTCGCCGCGCGCCGGTCCTCGTCGAGGCGCTCCGCCCACGCGGCGAGCTCGTCCACGTGCCTCATGCCGGCCAGGGCGTCGCCCCGCCACAGGCTCAGCGCGTTCTCGAGCATCCGCGCGGCATTGTGGTAATCGCCATTGTCGCGAGCGATTCTGCCCTGCGCGGTGAAATCGTTGAATACTGCAGCATCCACGGATCCCGGCGGTACGGAAAGAAGGTACCCGCCCTCCACGCTGTGGAGCGGAGAAAGGCCGGGGTCCCGCGGAGAGAGCCGCCGCCGCATCTGTGCGATGTAGGTGGTAAGATTCCGGCGCGCAGATTTAGTGGGACAGCCATTCCAGAGCAGATCGATCAGCCTGTCCCGATGAACCGTGACATTGGCATTCAGCAGGAACAGCGCCAGGAGCTGCCGGTGCCTGGGGGCGAGCCCGGCGATGACGTCCCCCGAGGGCTTCATGGCCAGGAACGGTCCGAGCACGGCGTATAACACGGTTCCCCTCGCACGCGAAAGCAGCCTGAACGCGCCGGCGATGCGGCATTGACAGGAATTTGACGATATCCCTCTACGCCTGCATTCGTCAAAATTGCGTTTTTCGCGGCGCCTGTCCGGGTGTGTAGTTCCGTCGATGACATTGCGTTCCGTATAACGATGAATGCCGAGCGAACATGCACGTGCATCAAATGAAATCGGTTACAGAATGCGGGGAGCGCGCCTCCGCGTGTTTCCGGCGGGCCCGTCTGTGATGGTGCGCGAAGGCGAACGCCGTGTTCACCGGGGCACCGCAGGCCGTTCGCCGCGCGATCACGCAGGGTGCGGCCGCCGTGCCGATGCGTCTGTCGCGAGGCGGAATCGCGGCCCGGGGCGACGCGCGCGTCGCCCCGGATTCCTCAAGGGCGAGCGGCGGCGACGAGGGCGTGGAAGAGGGGGCCGTCCTCGTCGGCCTCCGGGTGCCACTGCACGGCCAGGGCGAACGCCGCGCCGGTGACCTCGACGGCCTCGATCGTGCCGTCGTCCGACCGGGCGGTCACCTCCAGGCCGTCCGCCAGGCGGTCGATCGCCTGGTGGTGGTAGTGGGCGGGCGTCAGGTCCTCGCCGTGGTAGATCTCGGCCAGCCCGGGCGAGAGCCGTACGGGGACGCGGCCGAACGTGCCGGGGGCGGGGGAGTGGTCCGTGTGGCCGACCACGTCGGGCAGGTGCTGGTGGAGGGTGCCGCCGAGCGCCACGTTGAGGACCTGCAGCCCCCGGCAGATGCCGAGGAACGGGAGGCCGGCCTCCAGCGCCGCCGCCATCAGGCCGAACTCGGCATCATCACGAAATTTCCGGACGTAGCCGGTCTGGGGGGCGGGGGTGGAGCCGTACCGGGCGGGGTCGATGTCGCCCCCGCCCGCGATGATCAGTCCGTCCAGCCGCCCGGCCAGCTCGGCGGGCTCCCCGGCGGGCGGCAGGATGACCGGCTGCCCGCCCGCCCGCTCGACGTGCTCGACGTACATGTACGGCAGCAGCGCCGCCGGCATGTCCCACACCGTGAACTTCGCCGGCTCGACGTAGCACGTCACGCCGATCACGGGACGAGCCATCCCCGCCCCCTACAGCGGAGTGACGTACGCGCCGGAGATGCCGCCGTCGACCAGGAACTCCGAGGCGGTGATGAACGACGCGTCGTCGGAGGCGAGGAACGCGACCGCCGCGGCGATCTCCTCGGCCCGGGCGAACCGGCCGATCGGCACATGGACGAGACGGCGCTGGGCGCGCTCGGGGTCCTTGGCGAACAGTTCCCGCAGCAGCGGGGTGTCCACCGGCCCCGGGCACAGCGCGTTGACCCGGATGCCCTCGCGGGCGAACTGGACGCCAAGCTCGCGGCTCATCGCGAGCACGCCGCCCTTGGAGGCAGTGTAGGAGATCTGCGAGGTCGCCGAGCCCATGACCGCGACGAACGACGCGGTGTTGATGATCGAGCCCTTGCCCTGCCGTCGCATGTACGGGATCACGTGCTTGCAGCACAGGTAGACGCTGGTCAGGTTGACCTCCTGCACGCGGCGCCAGGCGTCGATGCCGGTCTCGAGGATCGAGTCGTCGTCCGGCGGGGAGATGCCCGCGTTGTTGAACGCGACGTCGACGCTGCCGAACTCCTCGAACGCGGTCCGGTACATCCGGGCCACGTCGTCCTCGTTCGCCACGTCGGCCTTCACGAACAGGCCGCCGACCTCTCCCGCGGCCTTCGCGCCGGCCTCCTCGTCGAGGTCGGCCACCACGATCTTGGCGCCCTCCTGGGCGAACCGGTGGGCCGTGGCCAGCCCGATGCCGCTGCCGCCGCCGGTGATGACGGCGACGCGGTCCTGCAAACGCTGCATTGATCTACTCCGTGGCGATGAATACGTTCTTGGTCTCGGTGAAGGCGGACAGGGCGTCCGGGCCGAGTTCGCGGCCGAGGCCCGACTGCTTGAAGCCGCCGAAGGGGGTCCAGTAGCGGACGCTGGAGTGCGAGTTGACCGACAGGTTGCCCGCCTCGACGGCCCGCGCCACGCGCAGCGCCCGGCCCACGTCGCGCGTCCAGATCGACCCCGACAGCCCGTACGCCGTGTGGTTGGCGACGCGCACGGCGTGCTCCTCGTCGTCGAAGGGGACGACGGAGACCACCGGGCCGAAGATCTCCTCGGTGTACGCGCGGTGGAAGGCCCCCGAACCGGGCGCGAGGGGGTCGAAACCGTCCGGCGCCGCCAGCACGGTGGGCGCGAACCAGTAGCCGGGCCCGCCCGGGCACGACCCGGCGGCGTACACCTCCGCGTCCGTGACGAACGAGGCGACGCGCTCCCGGTGCTCGGCGCTGACCAGCGGGCCCATCTGGCTCGCCGGGTCGTTCGGGTCGCCGACCTTGACCGCGCGCACCGCCTCGGCCAGCCGCGTGAGGAAGCCGTCGTAGACGGAACGCTCCACGAGGATGCGCGAGCGGGCGCAGCAGTCCTGGCCGGAGTTGTCGAAGACCGCCATCGGGGCCGACTCCACCGCCCGGTCCAGGTCGGCGTCGGCGAAGACGATGTTGGCGCTCTTGCCGCCCAGCTCCAGCGTCACCCGCTTGACCTGCTCGGCGGCCTTGGCGCCGATCAGTTTCCCGACCTCGGTCGAGCCGGTGAAGACGATCTTCCGTACGTCCGGGTGCTCCACGAGCCGGGCGCCGGCGACCTCGCCCTCGCCCGGGACGACCTGCAGCACGCCCTCGGGCAGCCCGGCCTCCAGGGCGAGCTCGGCCAGCCGCAGCGCGGTCAGCGGGGTCCACTCGGCCGGCTTCACGATCACCGCGTTGCCGGCGGCGAGGGCCGGGGCGACCCCCCAGGTCATGATGACCATCGGGAAGTTCCACGGCACGATGATCCCGACCACGCCCAGGGGCTCGGCGAACGTGACGTCCACCCCGCCCGCGACCGGGATCTGCCTGCCGTGGTCGCGCTCGGGCGCGCCCGCGTAGAAGTTCAGCACGTCGCGGACGTTGCCCGCCTCCCAGCGGGCGTTGCCGATCGTGTGCCCGGCGTTCGCGATCTCCAGCCGGGACAGCTCCTCGGCGTGGTCCTCCACGACCTGCGCGAAGCGGCGCAGCAGCCGCGCGCGCTCGCCCGGAGCCACCGCGCTCCAGGCCGGGAACGCCCGGCGGGCGCGCTCGACGGCGCGGTCCACCTCGGCGGCGTCCGCCATCTCGACCTCGGCGATCACTTCCTCGGTCGCCGGATTGACTATCTTCACAGCCGTTCGAACCCCCGATAGAGCTCCCAGTCGGTGACCGCCGCGTCGAAGGCGGCCAGCTCGACCCTCGCGTTGTTGGCGTAGTGCTCGACCACGTCCTTGCCGAACGCCTCCTCGGCGATCGGCGACCCCTCCCACAGCGCCAGGGCGTCGCGGAGCGTGGCCGGCACCCGCTCGGCACCGGAGTCGTAGGCGTTCCCGCCGAACGGCTCCTCCAGCTCCAACCCCGCTTCGATGCCGCGCAGCCCCGCCGCGATCATCGCGGCGACCGTGAGGTAGGGGTTGACGTCGCCGCCGGGCACCCGGTTCTCGATTCGCAACGAGGGGCCGTGGCCGACCAGCCGCAGCGAGCAGGTGCGGTTGTCCACGCCCCACTTGACGGCGGTGGGGGCGAAGCTCCCGGGCACGAACCGCTTGTAGGAGTTGATGTTGGGCGCGTAGAGCAGGGTCAGCTCGCGCATCGCCGCGAGCTGACCGGCGATGAACCGCCGCCCGGTCTCCGACAGCCCGTACGGCTCGCCGCCCGCCATCACCGGTGTGCCGTCGGCGTCCCGCAGCGAGATGTGGATGTGGCAGGAGTTGCCCTCGCGCTGGTTCGGCTTGGCCATGAAGGTGATCGACCTGCCCTCCTGGGCGGCGATCTCCTTGGCGCCGTTCTTGTAGAACACGTGGTTGTCGCAGGTCGTCAGCGCGTCGGCGTACCGGAAGGCGATCTCGTGCTGTCCGAGGTTGCACTCGCCCTTGGCCGACTCGACGTACAGCCCGGCGCCTTCCATGCCGAGCCTGATCTTCCGCAGCAGCGGCTCGATGCGGGAGGTGCCGAGCAGCGAGTAGTCGACGTTGTAGAGGTTGGCCGGAGTCAGGTCGCGGTAGCCCCGCTGCCAGGCCTGCTCGTAGCTGTCGTCGTAGACGACGAACTCCAGCTCGGTGCCGACGTACGCGGTCCAGCCGCGTTCGGCGAGCCGGGCGAGCTGACGGCGCAGGATCTGCCGGGGGGAGGCCACGACGTCCGCGCCGTCCTCCCACACCAGGTCGGCGAGCAGCAGGACGGTCCCCTCGTGCCAGGGCACCCGGCGCAGCGTCGACAGGTCCGGCCGCATCACGAAGTCGCCGTACCCGCGCTCCCAGGACGACATGGTGTAGCCGTCCACGGTGTTCATGTCGACGTCCACGGCGAGGAGGTAGTTGCAGCCTTCGGCGGCGTGGTCCAGCACCTCCTCCAGGAAGTACCGCGCCGACAGCCGCTTGCCCTGCAGGCGCCCCTGCATGTCGGTGACCGCGAGCAGGACCGTGTCCACGCGGCCCGCTTCGACGTCATCGCGGAGTCGCTCCACGCTGAGCACGGTGCCTCCCGTCCAAAAGTCTGGAATCAGACCATTGAGGGCATGCAAGCACCATGTTCCCCTCGTCGTCAACAATGCTCCCGGGGTTTAACCTCGATCGGAGGAACGGGGGCCCGCGGCGACGGGGGGAGGGACGACGCGCATGGAGATCACCCCGGCGGAGGCGTCCGTCTCCCGCCCGCGCGTACCCGCCGGGACCGTGGGGATCACCGGAGTGGTGTCGCTGCTGCGGCCGGTGCGGGCGGGCAACGCGTTCGAGGAGACCGTCGAACGCCTTCTCCAGGCCGTCAAGCTCGGTGTCGTGCCGCACGGGGAGAAGCTGCCGCCGGAACGCGAGCTGGCCATCCGGCTCGGCATCAGCCGGGTCACGCTGCGCGAGGCGATCCGCGCCCTGCAGGAGGCCGGCTACCTCGACGTACGGCGCGGCCGGTACGGCGGGGCCTTCGTCGTCTACCGGCCGCCGAGCCCGCGCGAGGGCGACCTGCGCAGGGCGGTCACCCGCATGGGTGAAGACGACCTCGAAGACGCGCTGACGTTCCGGATGGCCGTCGAGTGCGGGGCGGCCAGGGTCCTCGCGACCACGGAGCTGACCGCGCGGCAGCGGGAGACGCTGGACGCGCGGCTGGCCGGGGTGAACGACGCGGCCCCGGCCGACTACCGCCGGATGGACATCGCGTTCCACCTGGCGATCGCGGAGCTGAGCGGCTCGCCGCTGCTGGCCGCCGCCTGCGCGGACGCCAGGCTCCGGGTGACCGACCTGCTCAACGCGATCCCCGTGCTGCGGCCCAACATCGAGCACGCGGCGGCCCAGCACGCCGCCATCGCGGCCGCGATCCTCGACGGCGATCCCGAGGCGGCCGAGCGGGCGGTGGCCGAGCACCTGGAGGGCACGGCGGCCCTGCTGCGCGGCTTCCTCGCCTGACCACTCTTACGCGCCTGGTGCCCCTCCCGCCGATCTTCGCCCCCTCGCGTCGCCCGGAGTGGCACCACCCTGGACACCGCTCCTGAGGGGCGAAACCCGTCGGTCGCGGCACTAGCATCGGAGGCCGGGGGATCGCTTCATGACCGACTGGTTTCACGAACGCATCATCGAGGCGCACCGTCTGCCGCTGTTCTGCTTCTTCGTCGCGCTGATAACGGCGTTCGTCTTCACGCGGGTGAACGTACGGCTGATCAGAGCGCGGGTGCGGTGGCTCGGCAACGTCAGCGTGGGCGAGATGCACATCCACCACGTCGTGTTCGGGGTGGTGCTCACACTGCTCGGCGGGGTGGCCGGGCTGGTCCTGTCGGACGTGTCCACGGGGTGGTACTCCTTCTCCTCCGCCGTGTTCGGCGTGGGCGCCGCCCTCGTGCTCGACGAGTTCGCGCTGATCCTGCACCTGCGCGACGTCTACTGGCAGGAGGAGGGCCGCGCCTCCGTGGACGCGGTCTTCGTGGCGATCGCGGCCACCGGCCTGCTGCTGCTCGGGCTGCGCCCGCTCGCCTGGAACGGCGCGGACGGCGCGGACGGCGGAGGGGGCTGGAAGGCCTCGGCGTTCCTCGTCGTCAACCTCGTCTTCGCCGTGGTCACCCTGCTGAAGGGGAAGATCTGGAGCGGCCTGCTGGGACTGTTCGTGCCGCCGCTGCTGTACGTGGGGGCGGTGCGGGTGGCGCGTCCCGGCTCGCCGTGGGCCCGCTGGTGCTACTCCGAGCGGGCGAGACGGCCACGGCCGCGACTGATGGCCAAGGCGGTCCATCGGGAGGAACGCTGGCGCCGCCCGGTCATCAGGGCGAAGATCGCGGTGCAGGAGTTCGTCTCCGGCCGCCACGACCTGCCCGCGCCCGTGCTGCCTCCGCGGCGCCACCGGCGGCGGGTGGTGTCCCCGCGCCCCCGGCCGGGTGCCGACCACACCGTGCGGCACGGGCGGCCGGGCCGCCCCCGGGCCCGCTGAGTCACCCGCCGGAACCTCTGTGAGGTGCGCGGATCTCCCCATGAGCATTTCGGCCGGTTCTATGGGTATTTCACCCATGTGTGAGAACTGTTGGGGGGCGGGAGGGGCGGTAATGGAGTCACGCGAGCGGTTGATGTTCCAACGGATGGCGGCCCAGCTCAAGCGGGAGGCGGCGCTGCTCACGGGGGACCGGCTGATGGCCGCCGAGGCGCGCGGTGAGGAGGCCGAGGCCGACCTGTGCCTCACGTGGTACGAGATCATGGACACCATCCGGCAGATCCGCCTGCTCTACGGGGTGCCCGGATGACGCGTCGTCACAGTGGGTGCGGACGCGATACTGAGACGGTGACCGTGTCCCCGGCCTTCTCCGCGCCCCCGTTCCACCTGCGCCTCATCGAGGACGCGCGGCCCGTCCTCGACCGGTACGGCCTGCTGCTCGCCGGCGGCTACGCCCTGCTGGCGCACGGATGCACGTCTCGGCAGGTCGGCGACCTCACCTTCGCCACCGGCGGAGAGGCGCCGCTGGCGGACATCGGCGGGGCGCTGGCCGAGGCGTTCCGGAGCACCGGCCTGTCGGCCGAGGTGTGCGAGGCGGGCGCCCGTATCGGCCGCGTCGTCGTCACCGACGAGATCACCGGCCAGTCGTGCGAGGTCGCCCTGCTCCGCGAGCCGCTGCGGGACCGGCCCGCCGACGCCGGGCCCTGCCGGGTGGTGGGCCTGGACGACGCGGTGGGTCTCAAGGTCCGCGCCCTGCAGGACCGCGGCCTGCCACGCGACTTCGCCGACGTCGCCTCGGTGTCCGGCCTGTACCCTTTCCGCCTGCTCGAACAGCTCGGCGAGCAGTTCGACGACGAGTGGCGGGTGGAGGACCTGGTCGAGCGGCTGGAGACCGTCGACCTGCTCGCCGACGAGGCGTTCGGCGGCCTGGACGAGGAGGGCGTCGCCGCCGTGCGCCGCTTCGCGTACGCCTGGGCCGAGGACATCAAGCTGCGCCGCGTCGACGACGGCGACGCCGAGTTCGACCTCGACGTGCCGGACGTGGACTGATCCGGGACGCCTGAATCCCCGCGCGCACCGGCGTTTCCGGTGAATTAGTGTCTCCGGGAGATCGCACGCCGGGTTCGCGCGAGGGGGCTCCATGGGGACGGACGGCGACGGCCCCGGCGGTGGCCGGCCCGGACCGGGGACCAAGGCGTCCCTGGGGGAGCGCGCCTCCTGGCGGCTGCTGTTCGACCAGGTGCGCCCGCACCGGCGGGTGCTCCTGCTGGGCGGCGTGCTCAGCCTCGTCGGCAGTCTCACCGGGCTCGCCATGCCGGTCATGGCCAAGCGGGTGATCGACACGTTCGGCGAGGGCGGCGCGCTGGTGGGCCCGGTGCTCGGGCTGTCGCTCGCGGTCCTGGCCGGCGCGGTGATCTCGGCGGCCGGGCGGTTCCTGCTGGAGCGGATGGGCGAGACGATCGTGCTCGACTCGCGCCGCGGCCTGGTGGACCGCATCCTGCGGCTCAGGGTCTCCGACGTGGACCGGCTCAAGCCCGGCGACCTGCTGTCGCGGGTCGGCTCCGACACCACGCTGCTGCGCGCCGTCTGCACGGACGCGCTGGCCTCGCTGGTCGGCTCCGTCTTCACGTTCCTGGGCGCCGCCGTGATGATGGCGATCATGGACGGCCTGCTGCTGGTCGTCACGCTCGCCGTCGTCGCGCTGGTCGGGCTCCTGGGCGTGGTCATCGCCCCGCGCATCCGCCGCGCCTCCCTGCAGGCGCAGGTGGCGCTCGGTGAGATGGGCTCGGTGCTCGACCGCGCCCTCCAGGCGTTCCGTACGGTCAAGGCCGGCGGGGCGGAGGCGCGGGAGACCGCGGCGGTGAGCGCGGCGGCCGTCGAGGCGCGCGACCGGGGCGTGGCCGCCGCCGCGTGGACCTCGCTGGCCGGGATCGGCGCGTGGATGTCGATCCAGCTGGCGTTCCTGGCGGTGCTGGGGGTCGGCGGCGCGCGGGTGGCGGCGGGGGAGATGGAGATCTCCGCCCTGATCGCGTTCCTCATGTACCTCTTCTACCTGGTCTCCCCGATCGGCCAGATCGTCCAGAGCCTCACGCAGATCCAGAACGGACTGGCCGCGGTGACCCGCATCCAGGAGATCGCCACGCTGCCCACCGAGCCCGCCGCCGCCCCCGTCACGCGGACGGGAGGCGAGCCCGTCGGGGTGACGTTCTCCGGGGTCGTCTTCCGTTACGGCGAGGACCGCCCGGTGGTCCACCACGGTGTGACGTTCGAGGCGCCCGCCGGCGGCATGACCGCGCTGGTCGGCCCCTCGGGCGCGGGCAAGTCGACGGTGTTCGGCCTCGTCGAGCGGTTCTACGAGCCGCAGGAGGGATCGATCACCGTCGGCGGGCGGGACATCCGCGACTGGCCGCTCGGCGAGCTGCGGGCCATGCTCGGGTACGTCGAGCAGGACGCCCCGGTGCTGGCCGGTACGCTCCGGGAGAACCTCGTCTTCGGCGCGCCCGGCGCGACCCCCGAGGAGATCGCCCACGCGCTCGCCCGTACGCGACTGGACGACCTGGTGGAGCGGCTGCCCGAGGGACTGGAGACGCAGGTCGGCCATCGCGGGGTGCTGCTGTCGGGCGGCGAGCGGCAGCGGGTGGCCATCGCCAGGGCGCTGCTGCGCCGCCCAGGGCTGCTGCTGCTCGACGAGGCGACCTCCCAGCTCGACGCGGTCAACGAGATGCGGCTGCGGGAGGTCGTGGCCGAGGTGGCGCGCGAGACGACCGTCCTGGTGATCGCCCACCGGTTGTCCACCGTGACCGGGGCCGACCGCATCGTGGTGATGGAGGCCGGCCGCGTGCGGGCCTGGGGCACCCACGACGAGCTGGTCGCGGCCGACGAGCTCTACCGCGAGCTGGCCGCCACACAGTTCCTCGTCCCGTCTTGACCGGCGGCCCGCGAACCTCCGCAGACGCCGATGGCGAAGCCGTGAGCAGCCCTTACACCGGGCCACAGCTTCTTTCGACCGGAGACCGGGAAGATCGGTGGTGCGTAACCTCTCCTTCACCACCGCCCGGTTCCCGGAGCAAACGCGCGTGCGGGCGCGTCCGGGTGACACGGGTCGGAGGCGGGGCGTCCCGGCCGCTCAGGCCGGGGCGTCCCGCCGTGCTTTACCTCTCGCGTAATCGATCTTCTGACCTCGCCCGGCCAGACTCCGGTTGTCGATACGAGACAGCGGGAGTGGACATGTTCTTCGAGACCTTCGACGGCACGCGGCTGGCCTACGAGGACTACGGGCAGGGCGAGCCGATCCTTTTCCTGGCGAGCTGGGTGCTGCACAGCGACATGTGGGAGTACCAGCTTCCGTTCTTCGTCGAGCACGGCTACCGGTGCGTGACGCTGGACCGGCGCGGGCACGGCCGCTCCGACCGCCCCTCCACGGGCTACGACCTGGACAGCCTTGCGGACGACGTGGCCTCCCTGATCGAGCACCTCGGCCTGCGCCGCGTGACGCTGGTGGGGCACTCGGCGGGAGGCGCCGAGATCGCCCGCTATCTCGCCAGGCACGGCGAGGAGCGCGTCGCCCGGGTCGCGTTCGTCTGCGCCGTGCTGCCGTTCCTCAAGCGGACCGCGGACAACCCGGAGGGCGCCCCCGAGGAGGCGCTGCGGGCGACGCTCGCCCAGTTCGCGACCGACCGGCCGAAGTGGTTCGCCCGGCAGGCGCAGGCGTGGTTCGCCACGCACCTCGGCAACGACGTGTCGCCGGCGCTCGTCGACTGGACGCTCGCGCAGTGCCTGTCGGCCTCGCCGTGGGCGACGTCGCGGGTGTTCGAGGCGCTCTACCACGCCGACCACCGGGCCGGGCTGCGGGAGATCGGCGTGCCGGCGCTCGTCGTGCACGGCGCCGCCGACACCTCGGCGCGGGTCGAGGTGACCGGCCGCCGTACGGCCGCCCTCGTGCCCGGGGCGGTCTACAAGGAGTACCCCACCGCCGGGCACGGCCTGTTCGTGACGCACAAGGACGCCCTGAACGACAACCTGCTGGCCTTCCTCAAGAACGGCTAGCCGGCGAGGTGGCGCATGGAGCGGACCGACCATGCCAGGGCGGGCACCGCGAGCACCGCCATGTCGCGCAGTGTCCGGCCGAGGACGATGGCCGGACGGCTCGCGGGGCTCGCGGCGAGCCGTTCGAGCACCCCGGTGCGGATCTCGGCGATCATGCCGAAGCCCACGAACAGCGAGCCGAACAGCGCGATCATCACCATCACGCCGGGGGTGAACAGGGCGAGCGTCCGCTCGTCCGGCACGCCGGGCATGGTGTTGGCCGGCAGCGGGGCGAACAGCAGCAGATAGGGGACGGGCTGGAGGAGGCCGAACAGCGGCCAGACCGGATTGCGGGCGGTGTTGCGCAGCTCGTGAGCAAGGAACAGGCCGGTGTGCTTCAGCATCGTCGGGCCTTTCGGGGGTCAGGCCGCGTCGCGCAGCGAGCGGCCGGTCCTGTGCAGGAAGACGTCGTCGAGCGTGGCCCGGTCGAGCGCCACGGACTCCAGGGCCAGGCCCTGCCCGGTGAGCGCGGTCAGCAGGTGCGGCAGTGCCCGCTCGCCGTCGTCCAGGTAGACGCGCAGCAGGCCGCCGTCGGCCCTGACCTCTCTGGTGTACGGCAGGCCGTCCAGCACCCGCGCCGCCTCGTCGGTGCCGGACACGCGCAGGGACACGACGTCGCCGGCGATCTCGCGTTTGAGCTCGGAGGGTGTCCCGGCCGCGACGACGAGCCCGTGGTCGACGATGACCAGGCGGTCGCACAGCGCGTCGGCCTCGTCCAGGTAGTGGGTGCTGAGCAGGACGCTCGTCCCGCCGTCGCGCAGCGTCCTGATCTGCTCCCAGAGGTTGGCCCGGTTCTGCGGGTCGAGACCGGTCGTGGGCTCGTCGAGGAGCAGCAGCGGCGGCCGGTGGACCAGGCCCAGCGCGATCGCGACGCGCCGTCTCTGGCCGCCGGACAGGGTGCGGGCCGGCCGGTCGGCCGGGCCCGTCAGGTCGAAGGCCGCGAGAAGCTCGTCCGTGCGCGTGGCGGCCTCGGCCGCCGCCAGGCCGTTGACCCGGGCGGCGAGCCGGAGATTGGCCCGGGGCGTGTTGGTCTCGTCGACCCCGCCGGCCTGGCCGACGTAGCCGATGCGGCGCCGCACCTGCTCGGGTGAGGTCAGCAGGTCGTGCCCGGCCACCGTCGCGGTGCCGCCGGTGGGCGCGACCAGCGTCGCCAGGCATGCGGATCGTCGTGGTCTTCCCGGCGCCGTTGGGGCCGAGCACGCCGACGATCTCGCCTTCGGCGACCCGGAGGTCGACTCCTCGTACGGCCTCCACCGGCGCGCCGGCCGCGGCCGTGTAGCGGCCCGTCGAGCAGCACTCCCAGGATCAGCACCCGCGGCGGTGACGCCGGTGCCGGGGGAGATCTACGGGACGCTCTAAGGTGAGGTCCATGCGACCCACGGCTTTGATCACCGGCGCCTCGCGGGGCGTGGGGGCGGCGATCGCCCGTGCCCTCGCCCCGACGCACGAACTTCTCCTGGGCGGGCGGGACGGCACCGCGCTCGACGCCATGTGCGCCGAGCTGCCGGCGGCCCGCCCCTGGGCGGTGGAGCTCACCGAGCTCACCCCGGCCGAGGTGGAGGGGATCGACCGGCTCGACCTGCTGGTGCACAGCGCGGGCATCGCCAGGCTCGGCCACCTCGCCGACGTCCCGGCCGAGGTCTGGCGGCGGACGATGGAGGTCAACGTCATCGCGGTCGCCGAGCTGACCCGCCTGCTGCTGCCCGCGCTGCGCGCGGCCCGGGGGCACGTCGTGCTGATCAACTCCGGCGCCGGGCAGCGGGCCAACCCCAACTGGGGGGCCTACGCCGCCAGCAAGTTCGCCCTCCGCGCGTACGCGGACGTGCTGCGCGAGGAGGAGAACGCCCACGGCGTGCGCGTCACCACCGTCTTTCCCGGCCGGGTGGACACGGACATGCAAAGGGACGTGCGTGCCCAGGAGGAGGGGCCGTACGAGCCGGGAAGGTATCTGGAGGCGGAATCGGTGGCGCGGGCCGTGCTGGCCGCGGTGACAGCCACGCCCGACGCCCACGTCACCGAGATCACGGTACGGCCGGCGGCGGGACCGACCCGCTGACGGCCGCGCGAGGCGCGGGGACGCACGTTCGACAGCAGTGGCAGCACCGCCACACCGCCCACCTGGAGGACCGGTGCACGTGACTTACTGGTGCGAGATGGCGTGGCTGTCGCCGGGCGAGATCGTCGAGAGCGTCGTCGTCGGCGTCGAGGGCCGGCGCATCGCGGAGATCAGGCCCGAGGCGGCGCCTCCCCCGGGAGCCGTACGGCTGGCCGGGCTGACCCTGCCCGGCCTGGCCAACTGCCATTCGCACGCCTTCCACCGCGCGCTGCGCGGCCACACCCAGGCAGGTCGCGGCAGCTTCTGGACCTGGCGGGAGCGGATGTACGCGGCCGCCGAGGCGCTCGACCCGGACCGCTACCTCGCCCTGGCCACCGCGACGTACGCCGAGATGGCGCTCGCCGGGATCACCACGGTGGCCGAGTTCCACTACCTCCACCACGGCCCCGGGGGCAGGCCGTACGCGGACCCGAACGCGATGGGCCACGCGCTGGTCGAGGCGGCCAGGCGAGCCGGGCTGCGCGTCACCCTGCTCGACACCTGTTATCTGACCGGGGGCATCGGCGAGGCGCTCACCGGCACCCAACTGCGCTTCGGCGACGGGGACGCGGAACGCTGGGCGGCCAGGGCCGACGAGCTCGCCCGGGTCTACGAGGGCGAGGAGGACGTCGAGATCGGCGCGGCCATCCACTCCGTGCGGGCGGTGCCGCCCGAGCAGATGCACGTCGTCGTCGACTTCGCCCACCGGCACACCGGGCCGCTGCACGCGCACGTGTCGGAGCAACGGGCCGAGAACGAGGCGTGCGTGGAGATCTACTCGGCCACGCCCGTCCAGGTGCTGCACGACCACGGCGTGCTGGGGCCGCGCTCGACCGCGGTGCACGCCACCCATCTGTCCGACGTGGACGTGGCGCTGCTCGGCGGCTCCACCACCCATGTGTGCATGTGCCCCACCACCGAACGCGACCTCGCCGACGGCGTCGGCCCCGCTCGCCGGCTGCTGGACGCCGGATCGCCGGTCACACTCGGCACCGACAGCCAGGCGGTCATCGACCTGTTCGAGGAGGCGCGGGCGGTGGAGCTGGACGAGCGGCTGGTCACGGGCGAGCGCGGGCACTGGCCGGCCGCGCAGCTCCTGCACGCCGCGACCGCCGCCGGACAGGCGTCGCTGGGCTTCCCCGACGCGGGGTGCCTGGTGCCCGGCGCCTGGGCCGACCTCGTCTCCGTACGGCTCGACTCGGTCCGTACGGCCGGCGCGACGAAGGCCTCGGCGGTGGAGTCGGTGGTGTTCGCCGCCACCGCCCCCGACGTGCACTCGGTGGTCGCCGGCGGACGGCGGATCGTGGAGGACGGGCGGCACGTGCTCGGCGACGCCGGGGCGCTGCTGCGCGACGCGCTCGCCCCGCTGCAGCGGTGAGGTTTGCGCCGTTCGCGGGGTGGCGAGGATCAGGAGACGTGGGGCCGAGCGGCATGACATCAGTCGTTTTCACGGGCATCGGGCTGCTGTACACGGCGGACCCCGAGCGGGAGGAGATCGAGGACGCCGCGCTGGTCGCGGAGAACGGCGTGGTCCGCTGGATCGGCCGCTCCGCCGACGCCCCGCCCGCCGACGAGCGGGTCGACGTGGAGGGACGGGCCGTCGTCCCGGGCTTCGTGGACAGCCACGCGCACCTGGTCTTCGCCGGCGACCGCACCGCGGAGTTCGCCGCGCGGATGGCCGGCCGGCCCTACTCGGCGGGTGGCATCCGCTCGACCGTCGCCGCGACCAGGGAGGCCACCGTCCCCGAGCTCGTGGAGACGACCGCGCTGCTCGTCGCGGAGATGACCATGCAGGGCACGACGACGTTCGAGATCAAGAGCGGATACGGCCTCACGGTCGAGGACGAGCGCCGCAGCCTGGAGATCGCCCGCCAGTTCACCGAGGAGACGACGTTCCTCGGCGCGCACGTCGTCCCGCCGGGGACGACCGCCGACGACTACGTCCGGCTCGTGACCGGGCCCATGCTGGAGGCGTGCGCGCCGTACGCCAAGTGGGTGGACGTGTTCTGCGAGCGCGGCGCGTTCGGCGAGGAGCACAGCAGGGAGGTGCTCGCGGCGGGACGCAAGGCCGGGCTGCGGATCAGGGTGCACGCCAACCAGCTGGGCGAGGGCCCCGGGGTGCGGCTGGCCTGCGAGATGGGGGCGGCCTCCGCCGACCACTGCACCCATCTCACCGAGGCCGACGTGGACGCGCTCGCCGCCAGCGGGGTGGTCGCCACCCTGCTGCCGGGCGCGGAGTTCTCCACCAGGTCGCCGTACCCGGACGCGCGGCGGCTGCTCGACGCGGGCGTCACCGTGGCGCTGGCGACCGACTGCAATCCGGGCTCCTCCTTCACCACCTCGATGCCGTTCTGCATAGCCCTGGCCGTACGCGAGATGGGCATGACGCCGCTGGAGGCCGTGCGGGCGGCGACCCGCGGCGGCGCGCGGGCGCTGCGGCGCACCGACGTGGGCGCCCTGTGCGCAGGCTCCCGCGCGGACCTCGTCATCCTGGAGGCCCCGTCGTACGTCCACCTGGCGTACCGGCCGGGGGTTCCGCTGGTGGCGCAGGTCTGGCGGATGGGACGCCGCCTCGTTTGAACCCGCCTGACCTGGGTAATCGCCTTTTTTCCCGGCCCCGCATCCTCCTTGGGGAGGAGAACGAAACCATTCCCGGGTCGTATTCGTTTGGGGAATCTTTGCCTTGGACCGGCCGTTTACCGGGGCAGGAGCAGGAAACCGGGGGCCGTGCCGAGCGGGGCGGACACGCCCGGCTCGCCGGCTCACATATTGCATATCGCGGCGGCGGAACGAGGTGCCATCGGATGGCGACGGGGAATCGGACGCAGGAACAGCACGTCTCTGACCGGGATCTGCTGGGGACGTATCTGGCCGAGATCGGCCGCGTTCCATTGCTGACCGCGGAGCAGGAGGTCGAGCTGGCCAAGCGCATCGAGGCGGGGCTGTTCGCCGAGCAGTTGCTCGACAGCGGGCGGCGTGAGCCGAAGATCGCGGATGCGACCGACGAGGAGCTGGAGCGCCTCGCGATCTCGGGGCGGCGGGCGAAGGACGAGTTCATCCAGGCCAACCTGCGTCTGGTGGTGGCGGTCGCGCGGAAGTACTCCGGCCGGGGAATGCCGCTCATCGACCTGGTGCAGGAGGGGAACCTCGGGCTGGTCCGCGCGGTGGAGAAGTTCGACTACCGCAGGGGGTACAAGTTCTCGACCTACGCCACCTGGTGGATCCGGCAGTCGGTGGGCCGCTCGATCCACGAGCAGGCGCGGCCGGTGCGCCTGCCCACCCACGCGGGGGAGCAGATGACGCGGCTCATGCGGGTGCGCAGGGACATGCTGGCGGAGTTCGACGCGGAGCCGACCGACGCCGACCTCGCCGAGGTGCTCGACCTGCCGATCGAGCGGGTGCAGGAGCTGCGCCGCTGGGCCTCCGACCCGGTCTCCCTCCAGCTCGGCGTGGGCGACGAGGACGAGACCGAGCTCGGTGACATGATCGCCGACGAGACCTGGGCGGATCCCGAGCAGCAGGCCATGGCCACGCTGGAGAAGGAGCGCCTGGAGCAGTGGCTGACCGGCCTGGAGGGCCAGATGCGCGAGATGCTGCGCTGGCGGTACGGCCTGGTGGACGGCCGGGAGCACACCCTCACCGAGGTGGGGGAGCGCTACGGCATCGGCCGCGACCGCGCCCGGCGCATCGAGCGCGACGCGCTGGTGCGGCTGCGCAAGATGGCCAGCGCCGCGTAATCCGCCGCCCCGGCGGGGGCCGGGGACCCCGGCCGTGACGACGCGCACCCCTTGGGGGTGCGCGTTTTGTCGTTCTGAGCACGTCCGAAACCCGCCCGAAACACCTCGGCGGCGAGTTTCACACATGTGAAACACGCATGGTCGTGGGCTGAAACGGCGGAAGAACACGCTGTCGCCAACGTCAGTGCGCCAGCCGGCCGATGGTGACCCCGCGCGAAGCCCACTGAGGGAGTGATAACCGGCCACACGCCAAATGTAAGGAGGGCCGCGTCGGTGAAGATCGATACCGGCACCACCGCCTGGATGATCACAGCCACCGCACTGGTGCTGCTGATGACCCCCGGGCTCGCGTTCTTCTACGGGGGCATGACCAGGGCGAAGAGCGTCCTGAACATGATGATGATGTCGTTCGTCAGCATCATCGTCGTCACCATGGCCTGGGTGCTGTACGGGCACTCGCTGGCCTTCGACGCCTTCGGCGACGGGGACAACTTCATCAACAAGCTCATCGGCGGCGGGGACGCCCTGGGCCTGCAGAGCCTCATCGACACGACCACCAAGGACGACGGCACCGGTATGCCGAGCCTGGTGTTCTCGGCCTTCCAGCTCACCTTCGCGATCATCACGGTGGCCCTCATCAGCGGCGCCATCGCCGACCGGGCGAAGTTCGGCGCGTGGGTCGTCTTCGGCCTCGCCTGGGCGACGCTCGTCTACTTCCCGGTCGCCCACTGGGTCTGGGGCGGCGGCTGGCTGGCGAACCTCGGCATCGAGGACTTCGCCGGCGGCACGGTCGTCCACGTCAACGCCGGTGCCGCGGGCCTCGCGCTCGCGTTCGTGCTGGGCAAGCGCACCGGGTGGCGCAAGGACCCGATGCGGCCGCACAACCTGACCCTGGTCCTGCTCGGCGTGGGCCTGCTGTGGTTCGGCTGGTTCGGCTTCAACGCCGGCTCCGAGCTCGCCGTCGACGGCACCGCCGGCCTCGCCTTCATGAACACCCAGGTCGCCACGGCCGCCGCGGCCGGCGCCTGGATCCTCGTGGAGAAGCTGCGTGACGGCCACTCCACCACCCTCGGCGTCGCCTCCGGCGCCGTCGCCGGCCTCGTCGCCATCACCCCCGCCTGTGGTTTCGTCGACCCGTGGGCGGCGCTCGTGCTCGGCCTCGTCGCCGGCGCGGTCTGCGCGTACGCGGTGGGCCTGAAGTATCGCCTCGGCTTCGACGACTCGCTCGACGTGGTCGGCGTGCACCTGGTCGGCGGGGCGATCGGCGCGGTCTCGCTCGGCATCATCGCCCGCTACCCCTTCGCGGACGGCCAGAACGAGGGCCTCATCTACGGCGGCCCGATCTCCCAGCTCGGCGTGCAGGCCCTCGGCCCTGTCGCGGTCGGCCTCTACTCCTTCATCATGGCGTACGTGATCGGGAAGATCATCGACAAGACGATGGGCTTCCGGATCGACCAAGAGGACGAGGTCACCGGCATCGACATCACCACCCACGCCGAGACCGGGTACGACCTCGGCACCGTCCACTCCTCGGGAGTGGCCTCCGTCAACGGGCCCGTGCCCGCGTCCGCGAAGAAGGTCGACGCATGAAACTCATCACCGCAGTCATCAAGCCGTTCAAATTGGACGACGTGAAGGCCGCTCTGGAGCAGTTCGGCATCAAGGGCATGACCGTCTCGGAGGCCAGCGGCTACGGCCGTCAGCGCGGCCACACCGAGGTCTACCGCGGCGCCGAGTACCAGGTCGACCTGGTGCCCAAGGTCCGGGTCGAGGTGCTCGCCGAGGAGGACGACGCCGAGGACGTCATCGACGTCATCGTCAAGGCGGCCCAGACCGGCAAGATCGGCGACGGCAAGGTCTGGTCGGTCCCCGTGGACACGGTCGTCCGGGTCCGCACCGGGGAGCGCGGGCCGGAGGCGCTGTAACCGGATGATGAGAGGGGAGGCACGCTCGTTCGCCGCGGTCCGCAAGGACCGGGCCGCGGACATCGACAGATGGCTCACCGATCTGTTCCGCACGGCGGCCATGCGGCCGTACGCGCGGGAGGGGGGATCGGGAGGGAAGGGCGGCCTCCCCGAGGAGCGCGGCCCCGCCGCTCCCCTCGGGGGCGGCCCCGCCGCCGGCGGGCCCAACGGGATCAGCGGGATCGCCCTGGTCGCGGTCGGCAGCCTGGGACGGGGCGAGCTCGCCCCGGGCAGCGACCTCGACCTGGTCCTGCTCCACGACGGTCGCGACGACGTGGCGAGGATCGCCGACCGCATCTGGTACCCCATCTGGGACTCCGGAATCGGCCTCGACCACTCGGTCCGCACCGTGGACGAGGCGGTGAAGGTCGCCAGGGAGGACCTCAAGGCCGTGCTCGGCCTGATCCAGGCCCGCCACGTGGTGGGGGACCCCGAGCTGACCAGGGCCGCGCGGGAGGCCGTGCTCGCCGAGTGGCGCGCGGACTCCCGGCGCAGGCTGGCCGAGCTGCGCGCCTCGGCCGACAAGCGCGCCGAGTCGGGCGGCGAGCTGGCATTCCTGCTCGAACCCGACCTCAAGGACGCCAGGGGCGGGCTGCGCGACGTACAGGCGATGCAGGCCGTGGCCGCCGCCTGGGTCGCCTCGGCCCCCGGCCCCCGGGTGCGCGAGGCGTACGAACTGCTGCTGGACATCAGGCACGGGCTGCACCTCGTCACCGCGCGCGGCACCGACCGCCTGGTGCTCCAGGAGCAGGACGCGGTCGCCGGCACGCTGGGCCTGCTGGACGCCGAGGCGCTGATGCGCCGTCTGGCCGAGGCGGGCCGGACCGTCTCCCACGCGTTCGACGCCACCTGGCGCACGGTCGACCGGCTGCTCACCGGTCCCGCGCCCCGGGGGCGCAGGCCCCTCGCCGACGGCGTCGTGGAGCACGGCGGCGAGGTCGTGCTGGCCCGCGGCGCCAGCCCGCGCACCGACCCCACGCTCGTTCTCCGCGCGGCCGCGGCCGCCGCGGAGGCCGGGCTGCCGCTCGCGCCCGCGACGGTCTCCACGCTGGCCGCCCAGTCTCCGCCGCTGCCCGTGCCGTGGCCCGCGGAGGCCCGCGGCGCGCTGGTCGCCCTGCTCGGTGCGGGGCGCGCCGCCGTACCGGTCTGGGAGGAGCTCGACCAGGCGGGGGTGCTCGTCAAGCTCATCCCCGACTGGGAGCGTGTGCGTCACCGCCCCCAGCGAAACCCGGTCCACCGCTACACCGTCGACCGGCACCTCATCGAGACCGCCGCCGGCGCGGCCGCCTTCACCCGTGAGGTGTCGCGTCCCGACCTGCTGCTCATCTCGGCGCTCCTGCACGACATCGGCAAGGGCTGGCCGGGCGACCACTCCACCACGGGCGAGATCGTCGCCAGGGACATCGGCACCAGGATGGGCCTGCCCGCGGCGGACGTGGACGTCCTCGCGACCGTGGTGCGGCACCATCTGCTGCTGCCGGAGACCGCCACCCGGCGGGACCTGGACGACCCGGTGACGATCTCCCGGGTCGCGGAGGCCGTCGGGTCGAGGCAGGTGCTCGAACTGCTGTCCGCGCTGGCGGTGGCCGACGGCACCGCCACCGGGCCGGCGGCGTGGAACTCCTGGAAGGCGTCCCTGGTCTCCGACCTGGTGCGGCGGGTGCGGTCGGTGCTGTCCGGCACGCCGCCCGCGCCCGCGCCGGCCCTTTCCCCCGAGCAGGCCGCGCTCGCCCGGCACGGCGGCGGCGCGGTGCGCGTCAACGGGAGCGCGGTCACCGTGGTCGCGCCCGACCGGCCGGGCCTGCTGTGGCGGGCGGCCGGGGTGCTCGCGGCGCACCGCATGGCGGTCCGCTCCGCCTCCGCCGCGTCCGCCGGGTCGACGGCGGTCATCGAGTTCGTCGTGGCCCCCGAATACGGCACGCCGCCGGACCCCGCGACGCTGGAAGCCGACCTGCGCCTCGTCCTGGCCGGACGGCTCGACATCGAGCAGCGCCTGGCCCGGCGGGCGAGGTCGATGCGCCCCTCCCGGGTGCCGGTCGCGCCGCCCCGCGTCACCCTGCTCGACGACGCGTCCAACACCGCGAGCGTGGTGGAGGTGCGGGCGCACGACCGGCCCGGCCTGCTGTGGCGGATCGGCCGCGCGTTCGGCGAGTGCGGGCTTGACGTACGCGCGGCGCGTGTGGAGACTCTGGGCGCAGAAGCGGTGGATGTCTTCTATGTGGCGGATCGAACGGGTCGTCCCATCCTCGATGAGCAGCAGCGTATGCAGGTGCGGGAGCACGTGCTTGCCGCCCTCAGGTGAGCTGAGTCACGATCCTCACCTCTTGGTAACAATTGGGGTGCTGCGGTAGGGGTAGGGCCGCTCGCCATCGTGACCTTGTGGTCGAATTGTCCCCGCTTATATAGCTGTGTCACTTCATGCTGTCCAGACGCGTGAAGGCATGCCGAACGATGGCGGGGCCGGTGAGCATGGAGCAGTCGAATACCGATAACCGCAGGCGGCGGAGTCGTATCTCGCCGCGCAACTGGCGAGTGCCCACACGCCTGACCGCGCTGATCGTCGCCCCGACGCTCGTCGCCGTGCTGCTCGCCGGCGTCCGCGTCGTCGGCTCGATCGACAGCCTGACGGCCTACCAGCGGACCAGGTCGGCGGCGGAGTACTCGGTGCACCTGCGGGACCTCGCCGAGCAGCTCGCCCTCGAACGTGACCTGTTCGTCTGGGGTGGCACCAGCAGGCGCAAGTTCAACATCGACGGGGAGACCGAGGTGACCCGCGCCCAGCAGCGCGCGGCGGTCGACCCGCTGATCCAGCAGGTCAGGGCAGACCTCAAGAACCTCAACGCGGACTACGGCACCCGTGCGGTGGAGCAGGCGCAGCAGCTTTCCAGCCGCATCGCGAGCCTCGCGGGGATCCGCGACAACGGCGCGCCCGAGGACTACAGCGCCCTGATCGCCAACATCCTGCGGCTGCAGGACGAGCTGGGCAACAACGACGACAACGCCTCGATCGTCGGCAACATCCGCGCTCTCAACGCTCTCGCCCACGCCAAGGAGGAGGCGGCCCTGCAGCGGGCCATCCTCACGCGTGAGCTGATGGAGCGCAACCAGACCTTCACCACGTTCGAGCTGCAGGACTTCCTGGCCTCGCAGTCACGTCAGCAGAGCTACCTGGCGACGTTCTACACGGAGGCCCCGCCGGCCGAGGCGAGCCGTCTGGTCACCCTCTTCGCCGACCAGAACGTGGTCAACAGCGAGCTGACCAAGTCGTGGGCGCTCACGCTCGGCCTGCAGAACCAGTCCCTCAGCCGTTACCGGGGCAGGGACAGGACGGCCCAGCAATGGTTCCAGGACAGCACGAAGGCCATCGAGCAGATGGCGGCCGTCGAGGGACGCGTGTCGGGACTGGTGCAGGACCGCGCCCGCGACCTGCAGTCGGCCGAGCAGCGCAACGCCCTCATCGCCGGCGGCCTGATCCTCGCACTGCTCGTGCTCGTGCTCGCCACGACCGTGCTCATCGCGCGGTCGATGGTCTCGCCGCTGCGCCGCCTGCGCGCGGAGGCGCTCGACATCGCCGGGCGGAGACTGCCGGAGATCGTGCGGCGGATGCGCGAGTCCGAGGACCCCGGGCGCGAGTCCCATGTGCAGCCGATCGCGGTCGACAGCAGCGACGAGATCGGCGAGGTGGCGCAGGCCTTCGACGAGGTCCACACGCAGGCCGTGCGCCTGGCCGCCGAGGAGTCCCGCCTGCGCGCCAACGTCAACTCGATGTTCGTGAACCTGTCGCGTCGTACGCAGACGCTGGTGGAGCGGCAGATCTCGCTCATCGACGGCCTGGAGCGGGGCGAGGAGGACGGCCGGCGCCTGGCCGACCTGTTCAAGCTGGACCACCTGGCCACCCGCATGCGCCGCAACAGTGAGAACCTCCTGGTCCTCGCCGGTCACGAGCCGCCGCGCAAGCGCAGCCAGCCCGCCCGGCTGGTCGACGTGGTCCGCGCGTCGCTGTCGGAGGTCGAGGACTACGAGCGGGTCGTCGTCCGGATCCCCCGTACGATCGCGATCGCCGGGCACGCCGCCAACGACGTCGTCCACCTGCTGGCCGAGCTGGTGGAGAACGCCATCGCCTTCTCGCCGCGCAACACCAAGGTCGTCGTCTCCAGCAGCCCCGTCGAGGGCGGCGCCGTGATGCTCGGCGTCACCGACGCCGGCATCGGCATGTCGCCGGAGGAGCTCGCGGAGATCAACCGCCGTCTCGCCGAGCCGCCCACGATCGACGTGTCGGTGTCCCGCCGGATGGGCCTGTTCGTGGTCGGCCGCCTCGCGTTGCGCCACGGAATCCGGGTGCAGCTGCGCCGGGGCGAAGGCGCGGGCGTCATCGCCATGGTGCTGTTCCCCACCCAGCTCATCAGCAACGCAGACCAGCCCGTCATGCCGCGTCCCTCCGTTCCGGCCGGGCAGACGGCGGCCGGGCTGCCGGCCCGGCAGGCGTTCGCCGCCGAGCCGGACCCGCTCGGCTCCGCGCCCGGGGGTGGATCGTTCGAACCCTGGAGCTCCGGCAACGGTGCGGCGGGTGGCGGCGTCGGATCGCGCAGGCCCCCGGTGCCCAGCGGAACCGGGCCCAGCGGAACCGGGCCCAGCGGAACCGGGTTCGGTGAAGACGGGTTCAGCAGTGCCGGGACCGGCGGCAACGGCTCGGGCGGGTTCACCGCGTTCGGCGCGCCGACGGCCGAGGCGCCTGCCGGGCCCGCGGAGAGTGCGTTCGCGGGAGGGACCTTCACCGAGCACTCGGGGCCGCATCCGGCTCCGGGCGCGCCCGGGAGGGCGGCGGACGGCGATCCCCTGAGCCCCGCGTTCGGGGAGCGGTCCGACTCGTCGTGGCCTCCGCTGTCCGCCGGGCCCTCGGCGTCGCCGCTGAGCGGGGCCGCGAGCGGGAGCGGCGAGGACCGCGCGGAGCATTCGTGGCCGTCGCTGCCCACAGGACCGGCCGGCCTCCCGCGGCGGGACGCGCCCACCGGACCCACGGCGTTCTCCCCGTCCGGCACCGGACCCACGGCCTTTTCGCCGTCGAGCACGGGAGCCACGGCGGAGTCCCCGTCGAGCACGGGACCGACGGCGTTCTCCCCGTCCGGCACCGGACCGACGGCCTTTTCGCCGTCGAGCACGGGAGCCACGGCGTTCTCTCCGTCGAGCACGGGACCGACGGCCTTTTCGCCGTCGAGCACCGGGCCGACGGCGTTCTCCCCGTCGGGCACCGGAACGGCCGGGGCGGCGGGCGCGCCGGGATCTCCCGGCGGCCCCGGGGCCTACGCGGCCGGGAACGAGGCGTCGTCGACCGGGCCGCTGCCCTCGGTGGAGGATTCGCCGCTGGAGCGGGGCGACGAGTTCCTGCCGATCTTCGCCTCGGTCGAGTCCGCGTGGTTCCGGCGTCCTTCGGACACCGGCCCGCAGGACGCGCCGGCGGCGCGGTCCGGCGCCGAGGAGGACGAGGAGAAGGCCGGGGAGAGCACCGGGGAGATCGCCAGGGTGCCGGGTTCCGCCCCGGCGCCCGGTGCCGCCGACCCGCAGGACGCAAGCCCCGGCGGGTGGCGGTCGCGGGCCGACAGCGGCTTCCAGGCCGCGGCGAGCGCCCGGGATCCCCAGCTGGGCGGCGTGACCGCGGCGGGCTTGCCGAAGCGCACGCCGAAGGCCAATCTGGTGCCCGGTTCGGTGGGCGCGCAGGGCTCTGCCGCAGCCGCCCCGCGTCCCCCGGTCTCGGCCGAGGCGGTGCGCAACCGCCTGTCCAGCTTCCAGCAGGGTGTTAGGCGAGGCCGGGCCCAGGCGGCCGGAGGTTTCGCCGAAGGGTCGGGTAAAGAGGAGGAGGGCTCGTGACTGAGCTGAGCGTGGAAGCACGCAGGTTCGACTGGCTGATCACCGAGTTCGTCGGCACCACGCCCGGCGTGGCGCACGCGGTGGTGGTGTCGTCGGACGGCCTGCGGCTGGCCCAATCGGACGGCTTTCCGCCTGACCGCGCCGACCAGCTCGCGGCGGTCGCCGCCGGCCTGCTCAGCCTCACCGTCGGCGCCTCGCGGGTGTTCGAGGGGGGCTCGGTGACGCAGACCGTCGTCGAGATGCAGCGGGGACTGCTGCTCGTGATGGCGATCAGCGACGGCTCCTGCCTGGCCGTCCTCGCCGCGCCGGACTGCGACATGGGCCTGGTGGCCTACCAGATGACCCTGCTCGTCGAGCGGGCGGGGCAGGTGCTCACTCCGGCGCTGCGCGCCGAGCTGCAGACGTCACGGCGATGATCGTGGGAGCGGGCCATGCGTGATCGCGACGGAACAGAGGACGAGCCTCTGTTCCGTCCGTACGCCGTCACCGGTGGCCGATCCGAGCCGCGTTACCACATGGCGATGGAAACCCTCGTATCATCGGTGACCTTGAAGAGCAATGACTATTCCCTGCTCAGCCCTGAGCAGGAGTCGATCATGATGCTATGTCGTTCCGTACGATCGGTCGCGGAGATCTCGGCGCTGCTCCGGGTCCCGCTCGGCGTGGCACGTGTGCTCATCGCCGACATGGCCGACGAGGGTCTGGTCCGCCTGCACATGCCGCAGCTGAACCAGGGACAGCCAGACCTCAACCTGCTCGAAAGGGTGCTCAGTGGACTACGCAGGCTCTAGCCGTGGTCTTACCTCGACGAAGATCGTCGTGGCGGGTGGGTTCGGCGTCGGGAAGACGACCTTCGTCGGTGCCGTCTCCGAGATCCTGCCGCTGACGACCGAGGCCGTGATGACCGACGCCAGCGCGGGCATCGACGACCTGGGGCTCACGCCGAACAAGACGACCACGACGGTCGCCATGGACTTCGGCCGGCTCTCGCTCGACCAGGACCTCATCCTCTACCTGTTCGGCACGCCGGGTCAGCACCGCTTCTGGTTCATGTGGGACGACCTCGTCCGCGGCGCCATCGGGGCGGTCGTGCTCGTCGACAGCCGCAGGCTCGCCGACTGCTTCCCGGCGATCGACTACTTCGAGGAGGCGCAGCTGCCATTCCTGGTCGCGATGAACGGCTGGGAAGGACAGTTCCTCCACTCGGAGGAGGAGGTCCGCGAGGCGCTGTCCCTGCCTCCGCACGTCCCGGTCGTCCGTACGGACGCCCGTTCGCGGGATGCCGTCAAATCCACGCTCATCAGCCTGGTCGAGTACGTGCTGACCGTCCGGGCCGCGTACGGCAGGCCCTACTGAGCCCCGTACGAACGCATGTCCCCGACAGACCTCGCCCCGGAGAGGGGTCCGGCGAGGGCGGCACCCCGGAGGGTGCCGCCCTCGCGGCGTACGGTGCGACCATGCGGCGGGAGCCGTGGGCGGCGTTCGCCAGACACTTCCCTAGCCGGCAGGGCAGAATTCGGTATTGATGCCGACCCGATATTTAACCAAATAACATCATCTCCATGCCTGTCTAGGCTATTTGTGCACGGGTGTTCGGTTGGCCTCCCTGGTGTCGGTGTGCTGCAATTACCCTCGCCTGCAGGACGTCTCGCACGTCACGCCAGCCCCATCCGTGCTGAGACACTCCCCCCTGTGCGCACATACGGCGAGAGGTTGCAAAGCCTGTGACGACACAAGACCCCCGGACCGACGAGAGCCCCGGGACCGGGGTTCCGGCTGAGCAGGAGCCCGACGAGGGAAGCCGTTTCCTGCTGCGCAACTGGCGCGTGCGCTCCAGGCTTGTGGCCCTGATTCTCATTCCCACCCTGGCGGCGCTGCTGCTCGGCGGCCTTCGGGTCATCACCTCCGTGAACACGGCGTCCGAATACCAGCAGACCAGTGACCTGGCACGGCTGGTGGACAAGGTCGCGGGCCTCACCCACGAACTGCAGTCGGAACGCGACCGGGCCGCCTGGAACGCGACGATCGGCCGCCCGGCGAAGGCGACCGCCGCCGTGAAGGCGCAGATCATCATCACGAACAAGGCGGCCACCGCGGTGCGTGACCTGGCGAACGAGGTCAGGTCGAAGGTGGGCAGCCGCGGCTCCACCGAGATCGAGCACATCCTCGGCAGGCTCGACGGCGTGGAGTCCCTGCGGAGTCAGGCCTTGGAAGGGAACCTGCTCCCCAGAGCGGTCCTGGACCAGTACACCCTCGTCATCGACACCCTGCTCGCTTTGCAGGACGACCTGGCCAAGAGCACGCAGGACGACAGGCTCGCCGCCTCGGCCGGCACGCTGGCCGCGCTCGCCCGCGCGAAGGAGAGCGCCTCCGCGCAGCGCGGCCTGCTGACCACGGTGCTCCCCGTCGACCGCTTCGAGCAGGCCCAGCTGCAGAACTTCCTCGGCGCCGTGTCCGCCCAGGAGAGCGAGCTGCGTGCCTTCCGCAAGAGCGCCACCCCCGAGGAGCGGACCGACTACGACAACACGGTCACCGGCGGCAAGGTCGACCAGGCGGAGTTCATCCGCACGCTGATTCTCGACCGCGCCAACGCGGGCTTCTCGCTCAAGGGCCTCGACCTGTCGGTACGCGACGACACCCGCCTCTGGTACGACGCGATGTCGCAGCCCATCAACCGGATGCGCACCGTCGAGGCCAAGCTGACCTCCGCGATCGTGGCGCGGAGCCAGTCGCTCAAGGACGACGAGCAGCAGCGCGCCATCATCGTGGCCGTCGCCGTCGCCCTCCTGCTGATCGCCGTGCTGCTCGTCACCACGGGCGTCGCCCGCTCCCTCGTACGCCCGCTGCGGCGGCTGCGCAGCGAGGCGCTGGAGATCGCCGGCAGCCGCCTGCCCGACACGGTCCAGAAACTGCGGGAGGCCGGCGACGCCGCCGAGGTCCCGCCCATCGCCCCGATCCAGGTGGTCGGCCGCGACGAGATCGGCGAAGTCGCGCGGGCCTTCGACGAGGTCCACCGCGAGGCCATCCGGCTGGCGGGCGACGAGGCCCGGCTGCGCAGCAACGTCAACGCGATGTTCGTGAACCTGTCGCGGCGTACGCAGACGCTGGTGGAGCGCCAGCTGTCCCTGATCGACGGCCTGGAGCAGGGCGAGCAGGACGAGCAGCGGCTCGGGAACCTGTTCAAGCTCGACCACCTGGCGACCCGCATGCGCCGCAACAGTGAGAACCTCCTGGTCCTCGCCGGGCAGGAGGCCGCGCGCCGCTGGGGTCAGCCGGTGCCCATCGTCGACGTCGTGCGCGCCTCGCTGTCGGAGGTCGAGAACTACGAGCGCGTCGACATCCAGGTGCAGTCCGGAGCGTCGGTCGTCGGCCAGTCGGTCAACGACGTCGTCCACCTCGTGGCCGAGCTGGTGGAGAACGCCATCTCCTTCTCGCCGCGCGACACCAAGGTCACGGTGTCGAGCAACCGCATCGACGGCGGCGGCCTGATCATCTCCGTCAGCGACCAGGGCATCGGCATGACCCCCGCGGAACTGGCCCAGACCAACTACCGGCTCGCCAACCCGCCGGTCGTGGACGTGTCGGTGTCCCGCCGCATGGGCCTGTTCGTGGTCGGCCGCCTGGCGCTGCGCCACGGCATCCGGGTGCAGCTGCGCCAGCAGGACACCGGTGGCCTGACGGCCATGGTGCTGCTGCCCGAGGCGCTGCTGGCCCACGCCGGTCCGGCGTTCCCCGGTGTGCCGGGCATGCCGCAGCCCGAGCTGACCAGCCCGATGCCGGCCGTCGGGACCGGGCCGCAGTTCGGCGCCTCCGTGTTCGGCGGCGCGCCGGCCCTCGCCAGCCCGACGCCGTTCGAGAACCCGTCGCGCACTCCCGTGTTCGGCGCGGACGCGCCCGGCGTCGGCACCCCCGGCGCCGACCCCTTCGAGCGCGGACCCTTCGAGTCCTTCCCGCGGGAGACGGTCGGCTTCGATCCCGACCCGTTCGCCCGCAACCCCTTCGAACCGCCGCCGAACCGGAGCGCCGACAGTGACCCGTTCGCGCGCAACCCGTTCGAGGCGGGCGGCTCGGGGCGGCCGGGCGAGACCGATCCGTTCGCCCGCAACCCCTTCGACACCGGCGGCTTCGGTCAGGGCGGGCAGCCCGAGCCGTTCGGCCGCAGCCCCTTCGAGTCCGGACCGTTCGACCGGGCGGCCTTCGACAAGACGCCGTTCGAGAAGACGCCCTCCGAGCGAGACCCGTTCGAGACCACGAACTTCGACTCGGGACCGTTCGACGCCGGCCCCTTCGACACCAACCCCTTCAACCGGGGTCACGTCGGGGAGGCCCCGGTGGACACGCCATGGCCGGGCCATCTGCCCCCGCCGGGAGGCGCCTCCTGGCCCGGCACCCCGCAGGAGACCGGCTCCGACTGGGCCGGGCGGACCGGCCGCGGCGCCTTCGAGGGCGACGACAACACCGGCCCGCTGCCGGTGGTGCGGACTTCGCCGCTGGAGTCGGAGGAGGAGTTCCTCCCGATCTTCGCCGCGGTCGAGTCGGACTGGTTCAAGAAGGCCGACGTCCCGGCGGACAAGAACGACGCCGAGGATGAGCCCGGCACGGATACCAGGGCTTGGTCCTCCCCGGCGGACGCCGGCTGGCAGGCGGCCAAGGCGGCCAGCGATCCCTACGTCGCGTGAGAAGCCCTACCCCGCGTAGGAAAACGGTCAAAGAAGTGTCATAATCCCGAAGACATCATCAATACCCGCGGGAGCTCGGG